>JADQBV010000099.1 GCA_016278415.1 Halanaerobiales bacterium | reverse complement strand
TATTCAAATACCATACAAAACCAAATTAGAAGATGCTACTTATACACCTAATGGTTCTGCTCGTTTAGGTATGATACAGGGATGGGATAATATTATAAGTGGTGTAATACCTTATATGTTCCATAATTATAGTAAGGTATTTAGAGATACCTATAACCCCACAACCGGTCAAAGTCTTTTCCTACATTGGATCTTAAACTCCTTTATCTTATCAATCGGTAGGGTTATTACAACTATAATCTTTGCTTCGATGGCTGGATATACCCTGGCTCGTTTAAAATTTAAGGGTAAAAAAGCACTCTTTGCAATAATGTTATTCTCTATGATGATACCTGCACAGGTAACCTTTATCTCTAATTATATGGTATTACGTGATGGTATTTTTGGCTTAACCAGATTATTCGGTATTAAAAGCCTTCTAAATACCCATACTGGCTTTGTAATTTGGGGTATGGTTAGTGGTAGCTCTGTATTTATTATGAAACAATTTTTTGAGGGTTTACCAGATTCCCTTGAAGAAGCAGCAAAGATTGATGGAGCAACTGTATTTCAGACCTTCTGGAAGATCATGCTACCTTTAGCTAAACCGGCTATGGGTGCACTAACAGTCTTGACATTCCAGGGTGCCTGGAATGACTTCTTTACAGCACTTGTTGTTATAACTGCTCCTCAGACAAAACTACCATTAACAGTTGGATTATTGAATTTACGTGAATCCTATAGAGCTGGTGGGATGAATTGGGGACCGGTACTGGCTGGTTCAATAATTTCTGCCATACCAATTATCATATTCTTTCTCCTGTTCCAACAGTATTTTGTTGAAGGTATTAGTTTTGGTAGTGTAAATGATTAACTAATATGCAGCTAAATTTTCTTTTATTTTATGCAATGATAATTTAGAAATTAGGCCGTCGAGGCCGTCATAGCAAAATTGTCGGACATTTCTCGCCAACTGAGAAGAACCGGAAATATTAAATATCATTACAATGAGGAGGATATTACAATGGAGTTATCAGATAAAGAATGGTTAATCGAACAAGGGGATTTTGAAATATCAGCTCATATGGAAACCTGCTTTACTTTAGCAAATGGTTATATGGGGGTTAGGGGGACTTATGAAGAGAATTATTCAGAAGAGATTCCTGGGACCTATCTGGCCGGTATTTTTGATAAGTCAGCAGCCCAGGTCTCTGAACTAGTAAATTTTCCATATTTCTTCGAACTAAAATTTTATATAGATGGTGAGTATATTGATCCACGTAAATGTGAGATATTAGATTTTAAGAGGGCCTTAGATATGAAGAATGGCCTGTTATATAAATTAATCAGTATAAGGGATGGAAAAGGTCGTGTCAGTAAAATAGAGGGTTACCGTTTTCTAAGTATTGCCAATAGGCATTTTGCGGGTATGGAGTATCAATTTACTGCTGTAAATTATAAAGGCTTTATTGTAGTAGAGAGCATAACTGATGGTACTGTATTGAATTCAAAGAAAGACCCCAAAGAAAAGGTAAAACATTTTAAGGTACTTGAAAACAAACCCCTAACTTCACAGGGTATGTACATGGAGGTAGCTACCTTTGATAAAGATTATAGAGTTGGTATAGCCTCTTCTTTAAGATTAGAGAAAGATGGTAAAAATGCTGTTATCAATCGCCGTAAAGTTTCTTGTGGGGAAATTCTTATGGAAAATGTGGAGGTAGAAGTAGAAGAAGGAACTGTATTTGCTGTAAAAAAATATATAACTGTAGTATCTTCCCGGGAATATATTAATAATCAATTAGAAAGAGAAGCATCCCAATTATTACTTAAATTTGAGGCACAGGGAATGGGGTCGGCTTTAAAAGAGAGTATTTTTAAATACAAGCAACTTTGGGATGTAATGAATATAGAGATTGATGGTGATCATGAAGCCGAGACTGCTATTAGATTTAATATTTTCCATTTAATGAACTGTGCAAATCCGGATGATCAAAGGGTAAGTATAGGTGCTAAAGGCCTTCATGGGGAAGGTTATAAAGGGCATGTTTTTTGGGATACAGAGATTTTTATGATCCCTTTTTTCATATACTCTGAGCCCAGGGCAGCCCGTTCACTTCTAATGTATCGTTATCATACATTGGGTGCAGCCAGGGGAAATGCCAAACAAAATGGCTATAAGGGAGCCCGATATGCCTGGGAATCTGCCGATACCGGCCAAGAAGAAACCCCCAGATGGGGATTAGATTATAAAGGTAACCCAGTAAGGATCTGGACAGGTGATATAGAATATCATATTAGTGCTGATGTGGCTTATGCAATGTGGGAATATTATCGCGCCTCAGGTGATGAAGAGTTTTTCCTTGATTATGGGATAGAAGTAATTCTAGAAACTGCCCGTTTCTGGAGTACCCTTGCTAAGTACAATACGGAATTAGACCGTTATGAAATAAATGATGTAATAGGACCTGACGAATTCCATGAACACATAGATAATAATATTTATACTAATTACTTAGCAAAGTGGAATATAGAAAAGGGATTACATTTATTGGACTGGTTAAATGAAAATTATAGTGATCATTATAACAGAATAGTTTCAGAGATATCAATAACAGAAAAAGAACTTAAAAAACTGAAGAAAGTTGCTAAAAAATTATATATATCATTTAATCCAGAAAAGGGTTTAATGGAACAATTTGAAGGCTACTTTAAATTAAAAGACGTCTTTATCGATGAATATGATGACAATAACATGCCTATCTGGCCAAAAGAAGTTGATATTACTGACTTAAATACCTATACATTAATAAAACAGGCTGATGTAATAATGCTTTTACATTTGTTGGGAGAGGACTTTAATTTCTCTACTAAAAAGAAGAACTTTAAATATTATGAAAAGAGGACTATGCAGAAGTCTTCTTTAAGTCCAAGTATCTATTCTCTAATGGGGCTTGTTGTCGGGGACCATAGTAAGGCTTATGAATATTTAATGAGAACTGCTAAGGTGGATCTTGCTGATAATCAGGGAAATACCGCTCATGGTTTGCATTCTGCCAGCACAGGAGGTACCTGGCAGGCAGCAGTCTTTGGTTTTGGTGGAATGTATGTTAATAAAGAAGGGGTTCTTGGTTTTGCACCGAAATGGATTCCAGAACATTGGGATTCCTTTACCTTTAGAATTCATTGGCAGTCAACAATATTAAAGGTGACCGTTAAGCGTAATAACATAACAGTTGAGATGGTAAAAGGGGACAAAGAAATTCCAATAGAAATTCACCAAAAGGAATATACGGTATCTAAAAATTGTATTGTTGAAGAAAATATAGGATATTATCCAACGAAATAATAAAACTCTAACTCAACTTTTAGAGGTAAATTCTACTCATATTATAAGAAAAAATTTAAATCAAAAAGAAGGATTTTTAATAACTGTGAATAATATAATATATATGAGGGTTTTTTTACTATCGAATACAACCGGTTGCATTTTAATGTGTTAAAAAGAGAAAAGGGGGTGAAATCTTATAAAAGGAATAAAAAATATTATAT
>JADQBV010000124.1 GCA_016278415.1 Halanaerobiales bacterium | reverse complement strand
TCTCTTGCATTCTTAAGTTTTTCACCAATTGTCAATAAATCTCCCTCCCTTCGTCAAATATTGGACCATAGAGACTGCTATATTAATTTATGATTCTGAAAAATACAAATTATTTATAAAGATAGTGATACACCCACTTCGATAAATGGATGTATCCAATATGATTTTTATCGTCCATTAACTATATAATTCTATATTAAATATAGAAATCCTTTTTTGTTCTTAATTGAATTTGAAATACTCATCTCTGATACCAGCAAATATTACTCTTCTTTATCGTATGGTTGCCCATCAGCAGCAGGTGGTTTTGCAGAACCAACAATACCAGTTAAAGCTAGAATTGTTAGTACATATGGAAACATTAATAAGAATTGTCGTGGCACAATATCTATGCCCATTGTCTGTAAAAATAACTGAAGTGCTTCAGCAAAACCAAATAAAAGTGCAGCAAACATAGCGCCATGTGGCGTCCATCTACCAAATATCATTGCAGCTAATGCAATAAAACCACGTCCAGCAGTCATGTTTTCTACAAAAACGTCTAATAACCCAACTGACAGACTAGCTCCTCCAAGTCCAGCTAATAGACCGCTTATCATCACAGCTACATATCTTATACCCTTTACATTAATACCAACACTATCGGCAGCAGCTGGATGTTCTCCTACAGCTCTAACCCTCAAACCAAAAGGCGTCTTCCATAAAACCCAATAAGAGACTGCTACTAGAATTAATGCTATATAAACAAATGGGATGTGATTAAATAAAAGATCACCTAATATAGGTATATCTTTTAATACAGGAATAGCAAGGTTTTTAATTTTATTTACACTAGGTGACTGACCTGCATGTGCAAACATAGCTCTTAGTAAAAATATAGTTAATCCACCAGCCAGAATATTAATGGCCGTACCACTTACAACCTGATTTGCCTTAAACTCTATTGAAACAACAGCATGAATACCCGCAACCAATATTCCTGCTATCATTGCTGCTATCACACCAACCCAGGGATTGCCTGTCATATATGAAAATGCCATTGCTGTAAATGCACCAATCAACATTATGCCTTCAAGGGCTATATTAATAACACCTGACCTTTCAGAAAACACACCACCTAAAGCAGCAAATATCAAAGGAGTGGCCATTCTTAAAGTTGCACCTAATAAATCAACTATACTATTTATCAGCATTATTAACACCCCTTTCTTCTTCTTTTACTTTATTTGTAATAATTTTAAACATGTACTCGGCAGCTACAAAAAATATTATTATTGCCTGTATAATTTCTATAACCTCTTTAGGTACATGAGCCATACTCTGCATTTGATTGGCCCCTTTTGCTAATACACCAAACAAAAAGGCACCAAGTACTACACCAGCAGGGTGATTTTTACCTAGTAATGCCACAGCTATTCCAGTAAATCCATAACCAAGAAAACCAAAAGGCTGATAGGCTCGATGTTCTAGTCCCATTACTTGAACTGAACCTGCTAGTCCGGCCAATCCACCACTAATGAACATGGCTAGTATCATATTTTTAGAAATATTTATACCACCATATTGAGCACCTTCAGGATTCAGACCAACAGCCCTAATTTCATAACCAGTAGTAGTTTTCCATAATATATAGTAAATAAACCAGGCCACTATTAAAGCAAGTAAAAATCCAATACTTAGTCTAGAACCAGGAATCCTCCACAACCTAGCTGTTTCCATAATTCTAGGTGTAGCTGGTAGCGGGCCTTCTGCCATTAAAGGTCCTCCAATGAGATAACCTGACAAATATAGGGCGATATAATTTAACATAATAGTAGTTATAACTTCATGTATACCGAAACTAGACTTTAAGTAACCTGCAAAGCCTCCCCATAAACCAGCCGCAATGATTCCAGCAATTATGGCCAAAGGAACATGTATGATCATTGGTAAGTTAAAGGCATAGCCAAGCCAGGCAGTTGCAACATATGCTATCAAGAATTGACCATCACCACCAATATTAAACAATCCACTACGAAAAGCAAAAGCTACAGCTAATCCAGTAAAAATCAAGGGAGTTGTACTTACTAATGTTTCATAAAAGCCTCTTAGATTTCCCAATGAACTCCCAAACAAGACCTGATAGGCAAAGAATGGGTCCTTTCCAATAGCAATCATAAATATTGCACCTATAATTAATGCAAACAAAACAGCTAATAAAGGCATTGTCAAGGTATTTAAATATTTTTCATATAGCATAACATCACTTTTGTCAACGGGTTCCATCTTATCTTTCGCCATTTATTGTCCACCACCCATTGCTTTTTTTGTCGTACCAGCCATTAATAGGCCTAATTTCTCTTCACTTGCATCATTACTATCCATTATTTCAACAATCTCTCCTTCATACATTACAGCAATTCTATCACTAAGTGATAAGATTTCATCAAGTTCAAGTGATATTAGTAAAACAGCTTTTCCAGAATCTCTTTGTTCTATTATACTCTTATGTATAAACTCTATGGCACCAACATCAACACCTCTTGTTGGTTGCGCAGCTATTAATAAATCGTGTTCCCGAGCAAATTCTCTAGCTATAATTACCTTCTGTTGATTTCCACCAGATAGTGACTTTGCTAGTACATTTTCATCTGGAGTTCTTACATCAAAATCCTTAATTAACTTACGCACTTCTTTTCTAACTTTATTATAATTTATATTCCAGCCATTAGCATATGGCGGATTGTTATGATCTCCTAGAATCATATTTTCATAAAGAGTAAAATCTAAAATCAATCCTCTAGATAATCTATCTTCAGGAATATATGATACTCCAGCTTCGATAATATCCTTAGTTGAATACTTTGAAATATCTTGATTTTTAAAGTAAATTGTACCCTCATCTAGTTTTCTTAAGCCATTTAAAACCTCTGATAACTCAGTTTGACCATTTCCTTCAACCCCTGCAACTCCAAGAATTTCTCCCCTTCTTACCTCAAAAGAAACCCCATTTAATGCAGATAATCCTCGATCATTTTTAGCTCTGAGATTCTCTGCCTGTAAAATAACTTCACCAGGTTCTGCATCTTTTTTATCAACCCTTAGAACGACCTCTCTACCAACCATCATTTTTGCTAGATCATCTGTGGTAGCTGAATCCGTTTTGACTGTATCCATAACTTTACCTCTTCGAATAACTGTAACCTGGTCTGATATTTTTTTGACTTCTTTTAATTTATGTGTAATAAATATAATGGATTTTCCCTGATCTGTTAAACTCTCCATAATACTTATCAGTTCATCTACTTCTTGTGGTGTTAATACTGCTGTTGGTTCATCTAATATCAAAATATCTGCTCCCCTATACAATGCTTTCAGAATCTCTACACGCTGTTGCATACCTACAGATATATCCTCTACTTTTGCTACAGGATCAACATTTAAACCATAACGTTCTGATAACTCAGTAACATCTTCTACGGCTTTCTTATAATCAAAAATACCAAAATTGCTTGGTTCACTGCCAAGGACAATATTTTCTGCTACAGTAAAAGGAGG
>JADQBV010000420.1 GCA_016278415.1 Halanaerobiales bacterium | reverse complement strand
CTATGTCTTGGTGTTGGTCAAAACATTACTAACCATCACGAACACGGTAGAACCAGCTCTTAACTTAGTTATATATTATCATAAAAATATCATCAATGCAAGCAATATCAACCGTGTAATAATAGGAAATTATCGTCATATATCATAAGTTAAATTCATATTTTATATTAAAAGGTTATAATAAAAAGATCTCCAAGGGAGGAATTACTTATGTTAGCAGATTCATTAACTACAGTTGTTTTGTTAGCTATCATAGTTGAGGTACTTACTAATGCAATTAAAGCTGCTATTCCATCTATAAAAAAGGTTGACAAAAAAAATGGCAGCCGTGTAGCTGCTGCCGTAGTAGGTATAATTCTCTGTATAACTACACATGTGGGTATTTTACATAACTTGAATATTGAAATATCAATTGATCTCCTTGATTACATAATTACAGGAATAATAATATCACGTGGTGCCAATGCAGTACATGATCTAACAAATGCATTTAACAAAAATAAATTAGCGTAATTTTTTACTATTTAAATTCGTAATTTTAGAGATATTTTTTGACTATAGTAATAATTTAAATTAACTAGCTAGCTAGCTAGCTAGCATTTTAGTCTATATGAATACCTAATTCCTTTAATTGTTTCTCAGACACATGAGATGGGGCATTAGTCAATGGAGATGTTGCCTTTTGTGTTTTTGGAAAAGCTATTACATCCCTAATAGAATCTGTTCCCCCAAGAATCATAATTATTCGATCCAAACCAAAAGCGATACCGCCATGAGGAGGTGTACCATACTCAAAAGCCTCCAACAAATATCCAAACTTATCCTCAGCCTCATCTTTATCTATTTTAAGTGCGTCAAATACCTTTTCCTGTAGATTACGATTATTAATACGTATACTTCCACCACCAAGTTCTTCACCATTTAAAACAAGGTCATATGCCTTGGAGCGAACATTTCCAGGATCAGTGTCAAGCAGTTCTATATCATCTTCTATTGGTGCAGTAAATGGATGGTGTATGGCTACATATCTCTCTTCATCTTCATTATATTCAAACATAGGGAAATCTACAACCCAGAGAAATTCATAGCTATCTTTAGAGATTAAACCCTCTTCTTGAGCAATTTTCAATCTTAAATTTCCTAGGGAATTTGCTATAACTTTTTTAGTATCTGCAACAAAGAGTAATAAATCTCCAGTTTTTGCATCCATATTTTCTATAATATTATTTATCTCATCTTCTGAAAGGAATTTAGCGATTGGTGATTTTATTCCATCTTCTTTTAAAGCGATCCAAGCCAGTCCTTTTGCTTGATAAATCTTAACAAAATCAGTATAAGCATCTATTTTACTTCTTGGAGAAACTGCTCCACCCTTAAAATTTATCCCTTTGACCTGTCCACCTTTAGAGACAGTACCACTAAATACATTAAAATCACTATCTTTAACAATATTAGAAATATCTTTTAACTCCATATCAAAACGTAGATCAGGTTTGTCAGATCCAAATCGATCAATTGCCTCATTATATGTCATAACTGGTATTTGTTCTGGTAATTCTATATTAACAATATCAAATAGTCGCCTAATTAACCCATCAACAACCTCATAGACATCTTCCTGTGTAATAAATGACATCTCCATATCAATCTGGGTAAATTCTGGCTGTCTATTTGCCCGTAAATCTTCATCACGAAAACAACGAGCTATCTGAAAATACCTTTCCATTCCAGAAACCATTAATAATTGTTTAAAGATTTGTGGTGATTGTGGTAATGCAAAGAAAGATCCTGGATTTACCCTACTTGGAACCAGAAAATCTCTGGCACCTTCAGGTGAACTCTTTGTTAAGATAGGGGTCTCAATCTCCCAGAAATCTTGTTCATCAAGATAATCCCTAGTTGCTTTCATCACCTTATGCCTTAAAGCTATGATTTTTTTCATTTTTGGACGTCTTAAATCAATATAGCGATATTTAAGTCTTAACTCTTCACTTACATCAATATCATCATTGATAATAAAAGGAGGGGTTTTAGCAGAATCTAGCACCTCTAATTCAAAACCGTTTAGTTCGATCTCACCAGTAGCCATATCAGGATTTACATTTCCCTCTGGCCTAGGTTCAACTTTACCACGTATAGCTACTAAATACTCTGATCTCAACGAATCAGCTTTCTCATGTGATTCATGATCAATATCTGGATTAAATACTACCTGAACAATTCCAGACCTATCTCTAAGATCTATAAAAATAACTCCTCCATGATCCCTTCTTTTTTGAACCCAACCCATTACTACTACTGTCTCACCAATATTTAAACTGGATAAAGCTGTACAATGGTGGGTTCTACTAAATCCTCTTATTCCTTCACCCATATTATCTCCTCCTGTTTTCGATAGCAACTGCCGCTATGATCCCCTATTAAACTCAAACAAGGATAAGCGGCACTAAGCTACTAAATTCTTTTTCAGGCCCTTAGGTCATCCTTTAGGCCTAATCGAATATGGTCATACTAAAGCCTACATCGCGTATATTAATTAAAGGCTTTAGTGAGGGCTATGTTTCAGTAAGGAAAATTCCCCTCTGAAACTAAGAACTCACTTTATATCATCACTTGCATTTTTTCAATTAATTTTTCCAAAACTACTTCCTGTTGTTCCCCTGTCTTCATATTTTTAATAGTAGCCTTGCCACTATTTAATTCATCTTCACCTAAAATAATAGTATATGTAGCATTCATTCTATCCGCTGCCTTCATCTGACTTTTCACACTACGATCTAGATAATCAATCTCTGTTCTAAAACCATTATTCCTTAATTGATATATATATTTAAATGCAGCTTTTTTTGCTTTTTCACCTATGGTAGTTATGTATAGATCAAGATCATCTCCTACTGGTAGATCAATAGATTCCTCTTCCAAAGTAAGTAGTAGTCTTTCCATTCCCATAGCAAAACCAATCCCTGGAATAGATTTATTACCAATCTCTTCAGCTAGACCATTATATCGGCCACCAGCTAATACTGTGTCCTGAGCTCCAAGTCCTGTATATTTAAGTTCAAAAACTGTATTTGTATAATAATCTAGACCCCTTACCATAGTAGAGTCTACTATGTAATCGAGACCAATATTGTTAAGATAATCCTTAACTTGCTCAAAATGTTCTTTACAATCATCACAAAGATATTCTAATATACTTGGTGCACCTTTAGCTACTTTAGAACAGGATTCTACTTTACAATCAAGTACTCTCATTGGATTACGATCTATTCTCGAGGTACAATCATTACAAAGATCATCTTTATATTTATCTAAGTATTCTTTTAACACCTTAAAATACTCTGACCGACACTTTGGACAACCTATACTATTAATAAATATCTTTAAGTTATCTAGCCCAAGTTCATTTAAATAATTAATCCCAAGTGTTATTACTTCTGCATCTAGGGCAGGATCATTTGATCCAAAGACCTCAACTCCAAATTGATGAAATTGACGAAAACGACCAGCCTGTGGCCTTTCATATCTAAACATAGGTCCAATATAATAATATTTAC
>JADQBV010000349.1 GCA_016278415.1 Halanaerobiales bacterium | reverse complement strand
ACAAAAAGAATAACTACAATAGTCATTATATTTCCTCCTTTACAATATCTTTAATCTGTAATTATTTCATCCACATAGTCTTCATCCATACTAACTTCCATCTCTATAGCCTCATCATTCTCCCTTAATAAATCTCCTTCTACTAGCTTCTTAATAACTGTTCTTAACATTAACAGACATCCAATAGGAACACCTGCAGTAGCAAAAGAATAACTTATCCCCAGGGTATTATATGTCCTGGAGTAATTTCTTATTGTCAAATCTAAGCCATAAATACCAATACCAGTTAAAAATATTCCGATTAAAGTATAATGAAAGAAATATATTGCTTTTTGTATTTTTTTTGGCAAATAATTAATAAAAAAGTCCACACCGATATGATTATTATTTCGTAATGCTTGGTCAGCCCCCAGAAATACAATCCAGACAAATAATAATTGTGCTAGATCAATACTCCAAACAATTGGATAACCTAGATATCTAAAGGCAGCTGCCATAAATACTAATATCACTAATAAAGCTACACAGTACTGTACAATATTTTCTTCAATTTTATTAACATAATTATTGATTTTATCCATCTATATCCCCCCTCAAACTATTTATTTTATAGCCCCCAGCTCAATAAACTGGAGGCTATAAGTAAATAAATTATTAGCTTAGTTTAAAACTTCCTGATAAATAGTTTCACGTAATTCTTCATAACCAAGGCTAGGATATACCTTTTGAACAGCTTCTACAAATGGAGCTTGATCAACTTCATTAATAGTTACACCATTCTCTTCCATTTCTTTTTCATACTGTACACTTAATTCATTAGTTAGTTCAGAGGCATAATCCCCAGCATTAACAGCCTCTTCCATTAATATCTCCTGATACTCTTCAGGTAAATTACTAAACCAGTGATTTCCTACTACAAGACCAGTCATTAACTGGAAGTGACCAGTTTTATTAATATAATCAACTACTTCATATAGAGTAGCACCATATGTTGCAGTATTCTGAGCTTCTGCACCATCAATTACACCCTGTTGAATTCCAGGATAAACCTCTGACCAGGATAAAGGAGTTGGAGTAGCTCCCATTGCAGCCACACTATCACTCCAAACTGCAGATCCAGGAGTTCTTATTTTTAATCCTTTAAGATCAGCAGGTTTATTAACTGGTTTATTTGTTAGAAAATGTCTAGCTCCCTGATACCAATTAAAGGATAAAACTTTATAATCAAAAACTTCTAAATCAACTGCAATATCCTTAAATACATCTGACAAAACTATTTTTCTGGCATCTTCATAATTTGTAGCTATATAAGGAGCACCTAATATACCGATTTCTGGTACAAAGTCAGCCAAACGACCAGCATCAGTAATAACCGCTACATTAGCTCCCATCCTAGCTTGTTCCTGTAGATCATCAGTATTACCTAATTGAGAATTTGGGAAAACTTTTATAATTAATTCTCCATTTGTGCGTTCCTCTACTCTTTCCTTCAATAACATAGAACCTTTAAACATAGGGTCTGATTCACTAACTACCATACCAATATTCAATGTATGTGCTGCTAGACTAGTAAATGAAAAAACTAACACAAAACCTAACACCATTACAATAGACATCATCTTCTTACTTAACATTTAAAATCCCCCTTAGATTAATTTTAATTTAGAAACCAACATACAAATGTTACTTTTATTCCTTAAGATGAATCTACTCACCTCCTAGAAAATTATATTGGTAAAATTTATTAAGTACTTTAACCCTCAAAATAACCAGGGTATTCTTCCTTTAACTTATTACTATCAAACTTAATCCGACCAATATGTCTGCTTATCACTGTATCAGCTAAGTCCTCATTTTTTTCATCAATAGCATTAACAATATTTTGATGATCAGCGATAACTTCTTTTCTATTAAAATTAGCTGCTAGACTAAGTATCCTCAATCGACTCACATGAATACTAATCTGCTGAATCGATGTCCATATATCACCCTTTTTACATCCTTCAAAAAGTATCTTATGAAATTCATTATCTAGCTCGAACAGCTTTATATAATCTTCTTTAACCGCATATACTTCCTGCATCTTTAAATTAGTCTTTAGTTTAAATAATCCTTCTTCAGGAAATTGATGATTGCAGGCTATTTTAACAACAGCTTTTTCCAAATGATCACGCATAAATTTTGCCTGTCCAACTTTTTCTAGATTAATGAAAGAAACATAAGTACCTCTTTGGGGATATATATTAACCAATTCATCCTCTGCTAACCTGGCAAATGCTTCCCTAATCGGTGTTATACTAACCTGTAATTCCTCAGCAATTCTTTCTTTCTTAAGACTTATACCAGGCTTCAACCTTAATTCCATAATATTTTTCCTTAAAACTTTATAAACGTAGTCTTTCATATATCCATTATCAATATCTTCATACTTATGTAAGTTCATAATTACTCTCTCCTAATTGTGAATCATTGATATACTAATATATTAGTTCGTTATTAATATACTAACATATTAGTTTTGAATAGTCAAATAATTTATAATATTATATTGCTAACAATATAGAACCCCTTGAGTGGACTAATCGACTTAAAATCAGAATCCATCTTCTCTCCCCCTTCAATGACTTATCTCCATCGCCATAAGCAAACTATCCTAACAACATTCTGGTAATATCTTGTTTCCTACTAACCTGCACAAAATGTAGATAGATGTATGGTGAAAATCTATCTTCATATAGATTCCTCCTCATAAAATTATAACTATATCTATATATTTCACCATTAAATTACATACACCTATGTAAAGTTACAATCTGTTCCACAAAATTAATTTAAATTTGAAAAACCCTACCTCAAGAAAGACTCCTTGAAATAGGGTTAGTAAGACATTATTAATCATTATCAAGATTCAAATACCTGCCTTATACAAGTTTAAATATTTATCAAACCTTTTCACATATAACGATATCTTTTCACTTCTAGGACTTTTCTTTATCCCTGTTTGAGAATTAAACTCTTCAAGGTTTTTAATTACACCCATCACTTTTGCTGCTATAGCGACTGCTCCCATTGTAGAAGCATCTTTTACTGTAGATATAGTTACTTCTCTCTGAAAAATATCTGCTAGCATCTGAAGCCAATAATCTGAGTTGTTTATCCCTCCTGAAACTCTAATTTCTTTAGGGTAGCCACCCACCTCAACTAATATTTTGTATGAATGGTATAGATTAAATAATACACCTTCTAAAATAGAATGATATAATTCTCCGGTAGAATGACTGCCTCTTAAACCATAAAAACCAGCAGCTCTATTGTCCTGCCAACCCGGACACCTTTCACCATATAAAAATGGTAAGAATATAGGTGCCTCTTTTGGATCTATTTTTGTAGCTAACTGCTCTAATTCCTCATAAGCAAGTTCATTCCTATTTATACTATTTTTAAACCATTCAATACAGTTACCAGCACCTGAAGTAGCAGCACCTGCTAGTCTCTTGCCATCTCCTGCATAATAACACCAGGTAGAAGGCTGATTAGGTAAAGTAACCTCAGGGGGTAACTACTCTTAAGGCACCACTTGTGCCTACAGAA
>JADQBV010000357.1 GCA_016278415.1 Halanaerobiales bacterium | reverse complement strand
ATAACAGATATACTAATAACTCATCACCACAGGGATCAGGTACAAGGACTGAAAAATGCAGTTAACACAGGTATAAAAATACATGTTCCCCACATGGAACAGGATTTTTTTACAGATATTGAAGCTCACTGGCAGGGTAGAGAAATATACAATAATTATGATAACCGACAGGATCGTTTTTCACTTTTAAATTCTGTATCTATTGATGATACCTTAAAGGATTATTCAGTTATAAATATTGCTGGGTATAACTTTTATATTCACCCCACTCCAGGCCATAGCAGTGGTGGTATTACTATTATTACAGAGCTATTAGGGAAAAAATTGGCTTTTACTGGTGACTTAATCTATGATCAGGGTAAAGTATGGTCAATGGCGGCAACACAGTGGACATATAATGGGCTTGAGGGGGTGGCTGCTACTGTAGCTTCATTATTAGATTTAAAAGAGCAAGGTTTAGATTTATTTCTACCCTCACATGGTAATGTCATCCATGAGCCAGAAGAATCTAGTGATTATTTAATTGACCGTTTCTGGCAGTTGTTACAGCATAGAAAAAAGAATTCCAGGCTTTTCAAACTAAGGGAAGAACCCTATGAAGAGGTTACAGAACATTTATTAAGAAATAGAACCAGTATGTCTGATGCGTATGTACTTTTATCTGATAGTGGTAAGGCCTTATTAATAGATTTTGGTTATGATTTTGTGACAGGATTTCCTACAGGAACAGATAGAGATAGCCGGAGACCAAAACTTTATACACTAAATACATTAAAAAAGCAATATCAGGTAAAAAAGATAGATGTTGTCATTCCTACTCATTATCATGATGACCATGTAGCTGGATTCAATCTATTAAAAGAGATTGAAGGGACTGAGGTATGGGCTCCAGAGAATTTTGCTTCTATATTGGAGGAACCCTCCCGTTATAACCTCCCTTGTCTCTGGTATGACCCAATAACAGTAGATCGTAAATTACCATTAGCTAAGGTTATCAAATGGGAGGAACATGAATTAACCTTATATGAGTTCCCTGGACATACTCGTTATGCAGTTGCCATTTCTTTTGAAGTAGATGGCAAAAGGGTAGTAGCAACTAGTGATCAGTATGAGTATAACGGGGAAGAAACCCTCTGGAATTATGTCTATATGAACCGTTATAGCATTGGGGATTTCCTTAATGGAGCTAAATTATTACAGGATCTAAATCCAGATATTCTTCTTACTGGTCATTGGGGGGCTCAGCAGGTGACAGGAGACTTTTTTGAAAATCTTATAGAAAAGGATAAGGAGTTAGCAAGACTCCATAGAGAACTTCTTCCTAAAGATGGTATTAATTTTGCCGAAGAAGTAGGTTTTACTGCTAAAATTGAACCATATCAGTTTGTTACAGAGGGTAGTAGAAAAGTTAAATATGAATTGGAATTAATTAACCCTTTTACTTATAAAGAAGAAGCCTCAATATCTATTATATGTTCAGATGACCGGGTCCTTAAGGAACAAGTAGAATTTAAAGTAGAATTGTTCCCAGGAGAGAAAAAAAAGATTCCTTTTCAATTAAATATTGCTGAAGATATACAGATAAGGCGAGCCCGTATTGCTGCTGATATAACAATTGGAAAGAGGAAATTTGGCCAACAGGCGGAGGCTTTAATAACTATTACAGGCTCTAAAAACTAACATATTTACGTGGAGCAAATGGTGCAACATTATAAGTTAAAGGAAAGCCTGCAGTTGATGAAAAAATTATTGTGTCTGGTGGGTTGATAATGAATAAGGACAATAGAATTTATTTAAATGGTGATGACTGGATGTTTAAAGAATTTGTTGGTGAGGACTGGGTATGGAGAAACTCCGTAAAACCTGATAGTAAAGATAACCGATTCTGGAAAGTGGGAACAGTGCCTGGTAGTGTTCATCATGATCTCCTACAGTCTGGAAAGACTCCAGATCCTTATTTTGAAAGAAATAGTCTCCTATTAGAGTGGATACCTGCAAGAACCTGGCTTTATAAAAAGGGGTTTTATGTCGAAGATAAAATTAAAGACAATAGGGTATTTCTCCATTTTAAAGGGGTAGATTATGAGGCGTCATTTTTCTTAAATGGTATTTATCTTGGTAGTCATATAGGTATGTACACCCCAGTAGATTTTGATGTAACAGATCATTTGAGGTATGGAGAAGAAAATTTAATTGCTGTAGTGATCGAACGAGCCCCTGATGAGGAGCCTCAGGTAAGTAAAACAAAGTATGTAAATACACATAAAAGTAGAATGACTTATTGGTGGGATTTCTGCCCGCGAATGATTCATCTAGGTATCTGGGATGATGTTTATCTCGAGGTAATTAATGGTGTTAGAATAAAAGATGTATTTGTTAGGCCGCAGTTAGAAGACAACTTTAGTAAATCATATCTTGATATCTCAATTCAACTGGAGGTAGGGGAAGAATTACTGGTAGAAATAGAGACTATTATAACACACAAGAATAATAGGATTCTTAGTCTAAAAGCTAAACATGCCCTTGCCTCTGGGACTAGCTATTTAAATACCTGTCTTGAAATTGATAATCCTCAGCTTTGGTGGCCTAATGGGTATGGGGAACAGCCTTTATATAAGGCAGAGGTAACAGTTAGAAATGTAAGCAATAAGCGGCTTTCTGATAGTGCTAATGTGGACTTTGCATTCAGAAAAGTTGAATTAATAAAAAATGAAACAAAAGATGAAACTGCTCTTCCATATACCTTCGTTATAAATGGGAGGAAGGTTTATATTAAAGGTTGGAACTGGGTACCTATTGATGTTATGTATGGGGTAGAAAGGCCAGAAAAGCTTAGAAGGCTGTTAACCCTAGCTAAAGAAGCTAATGTTAATATGCTTAGAGTCTGGGGCGGGGGTTTGATAGAAAAAGACTCATTTTATGATTTTTGCAATAGAAATGGAATTATGGTCTGGCAGGAGTTTATTCAATCCAGTTCTGGAATAGCCAATAAACCCAGCGAAAATAATGATTTTATTAAGATGATGGTAAAAGAGGCAGAAAAGATAATTCCAGGAAAAAGGAATCATCCATCTTTAGTTCTCTGGTGTGGTGGAAATGAATTACAGGATGATGATGGAAATCCCATTGATGATAAAGAACCAGTAATTGCTGCTTTAAAACAAGTGGTAAAAAGATTAGATCCAGATCGACATTGGCTCCCTACTTCGCCGACTGGTCGTTTATTTGGTAATACTCTTAAGAATATAGAAAAAGACCCAAATGGCTTACATGATGTACACGGTCCCTGGGAACATCAAGGATTAATTGAACATTATACTCTTTATAATAGATCGAGCTCATTACTCCATAGTGAATTTGGGGTTGAGGGATTAACTAATTTAAGGACATTAAATAGAACAATTGCTAAAGAAAATCAATGGCCTGCTAGCAAGGAAAACCCGATATATTTTCACAGGGGTGCCTGGTGGATTAATGAACAATTTATTCAGAAGTCTTTTGCTGGAATTGATAATATAGAAACATTAGTAAAAGCAAGTCAGTTTTTACAGGCTGAAGGTTTAAGATATGCAGTTGAAGCAAATAGGAGGAGG
>JADQBV010000331.1 GCA_016278415.1 Halanaerobiales bacterium | reverse complement strand
ACGTTGCCAACGTGAGGGTCGCGAGTTCAAATCTCGTTTCCCGCTCCAATACATACATTTAACACCTTATAGGTGTTTTTTTTATTATTGCTGAAGAGTAAGTTTATATAATTTTTTTTTTGAAATGCCTCATTTAATAATATTTCCTTAAAATAATTATTATTTTTCTTGACAAGTAATAATCTTTTCTATATAATTAATGAAAATATAGGATTATTTTTATAATCACTTAAAATACTGTGATCAGGGAAAGTAATTTGAATATAATATCTAAAGCGAGCCGGTGTTGGTGTGAGACTGGTAGATGATTTTGCAAATGAAGTTCCCCTGTGAGTTATAAGATTGAAAGAATTTAAAGTAGATCTTATCGGTAGTCAACCGTTAAACTGACAGGTTATATATTATAAAAACCGAAAGATTTTTATAAGTGTATAGTTTAAATAAGTCATTAGGTTTATTTAGGAAATCACTAATATATATGTAACTTCAAAGGATGGTACAACAAGTAGAACTTGTTCCTTTTAATAGGAGCAGGTTTTTTTTATTTTTATCATAATTTATTTTAATATTTTAAGTCTATAATTGATTCCTTATTTGTAAATTCTATTAATGTAAAATGATTTTCTTTAAAAATCTAAATAAGAGGTGAATATTTTATGAAAAAAGATGTGTATGGATACTTGGGACCAGAAGGGACATTTAGCGAACAGGCCGCTTTGAAATATTTTTCTAGTGAGGACAAATTAATATCACTACGTTCATTTAATCAAATATTTGAGAAATTACAGACTGGCGAAATTGTTAGAGGGGTAATACCTATTGAGAATTCTCTAGAGGGTGCAGTAAAGCTTTGTATGGATTTATTGTATTCAAGTTCCTATGTAGTTGTTGTAGATGAAATTATCCTACCTATAAAGCATTTTTTAATGGCTTCTCCTGGTACATCACTAAATAAGATAGAAGAGATACACTCTATCTCGCAGATAATAGGTCAGACAAATAGCTATATAAATGATAATTTCCCAGATGCAGTTATTAACTATACAGGAAGTTCTGCTCAGGCTGCAGAAATTGTTAAGGGAAAACTGGGAAAAGCGATGATCGGTTCTAAAAGAATAAGTGAACTTTATGGCCTGGATATCTTGGCAGAGGATATACAGGATATGTCTAACAATTACACTCGGTTTTTTGTTATTGCCAATAAACTAGATGTAAAAGATGAATTCCCTGATATGGATAAAGAATATAAGACATCAATTATTTGTGCACCAGAAGTAAATGAGGCAGGTGTTTTATATAATATATTAAATGAATTTAAACGAGAAGACATTAATCTTACTCGCATTGAGTCAAGACCAACCAAAAGACAGTTAGGTGAATATGTCTTCTATATAGATATGGATGGACATCAGAAAAATCGTCATGTTAGAGTGGCTCTAGAGGGTATAGAAAAAAAATCAGTATTTTTTAAGATTTTAGGTAGTTATGTTAAAGGAAAAATCGAGTCTAACTAGAACTATTATTATGGTAATGAATAATCTTAACTTAAATATATACTAATAATGAATAGCTTCTTTAAATCAAACTTCACAGTTACTATGATTATATATAAAATCCCTGGTTGGCCATTTGCTGAATAAACGTTTCGCTGCGACCTTCTTATACATGAAGTGCAGCTAAATTCCCTTTTTTATTACGCATGGGTAATTTATAAATTAGTTCATCAAGACCGTCATGGTTAACTAGGCTTTATACGTATAAATTTATCTGTGAAGTTTGAGTCTTAATTAAAATTTAAAAGAGAAGGGAGTACTGAGTAATGTCTATAAGTAAAAAAAATTATGATGATTTAGTTCGGGAAGAGGTCCACAATTTGAAGCCATATATTCCAGGAAAACCTATTGAAGAGGTGCAAGAAGAATATGGTTTAGAAAGTGTTACCAAACTTGCTTCAAATGAAAACCCATTAGGTCTTTCAACAAAGGTAAAGGAAGCGGTGTCTAATGAAATAGAAAATATATATAGATACCCTGATGGTGGCTGTCGAATTATTAAGAAAGCCGTAGCTAAGAAATTGGGCATATTAGAAGAGATGTTACTATTTGGTAATGGCTCTGACGGTTTATTGAAAGTAATTGGAGAAACCTTTATTGATAAAGGGGATCAGGTTTTAATATTTGATCCTTCATTTGTTGAATATACATTTGTTTCTAATCTAATGGGTGCAGAGATTAAAAGGGTTAAAATGAACCCTTACCACCAAGACATTAAGAGTATGGCTAAGTTGGTAACTAATGAGACGAAGATGGTTTTTTTAACTAATCCCCATAATCCAGCAGGTACAATAATAAATAATGAGGATTTAAAGTATTTTATGGATACTATTCCTGATAATGTTATAGTTATATTAGATGAAGCTTACTATGAATATGTTCAGGATGATGAGTATCCAGATGTATTAGAATATATTGATGCAGGATACCCTATTATTGCCCTTCGAACTTTTTCTAAGGCATATGGATTAGCAGGTTTGAGAATTGGTTATGCCATTGCAAATTCACAATTAATCGGACACTTATCCAAAACTAGAGATCCCTTTAATGTAAATCGTATAGCTCAGATTGCTGCAGCAGCTGCTATTGATGACCAAGATTTTTTGAAGAAGGCAATAGCGGTTAATGAATCTGGGAAAAAGTATCTATATCAGGAACTAGATTCACGGGGTATTAAATATGTACCGACTGAGTCAAATTTTATATTAGTAAATATTGCTATGGACTCAATTGAGGTTTTCAACAAACTGCTCAAAATGGGTGTTATTATAAGACCAGGCAAGCCATTAGGTTATCCAGAACATATAAGAGTTACTATAGGTTTACCTGAGGAAAATAAAATATTCCTTGACAGTATTGACAAATTACTAGCTGAGTAATATAATAAGTAATTAAATAATAGGCTTTGAATTTTTAGAGTACTTGAGTAGTAGAGTAGAATAAGTAGGGAGGTATTTTATGAATAGTGATGCAATAAAGAAGGGAATCGAAAAAGCACCACATCGTTCTTTGTTATATGCACTTGGCTTAGATGAAGAAGATCTGGATAAACCGATTATTGGTATAGCTAATGCTGCTAATGATATTATTCCAGGTCATAAACATTTGAATTTAATTTGTGAAGAAGTTAAGAATGGAATCTATAGTGCAGGTGGTACACCGATTTCTTTTTCGACTATAGGTGTTTGTGACGGTATAGCTATGGGACATGAAGGGATGAAGTATTCACTGCCTAGTCGTGAGTTGATTGCAGATTCAGTAGAGACTATGGCAAGAGCTCATCGCTTTGATGGACTGGTTCTTATACCTAATTGTGATAAAATTGTACCAGCAATGTTAATGGCAGCTTTACGACTTAATATTCCAGCGATTGTAGTTAGTGGAGGTTCTATGTTATCTGGTAAGCATAAGGGTAAATGTATAGATCTTCATAATGTCTTTGAAGCTGTAGGTGCCGTTAATGCAGGTAAAATGGATGAAGAAGAGTTAAAAGAGATAGAAAAAGTTGCCTGTCCTGGTGTAGGTTCTTGTGCTGGTATGTTTACAGCAAATTCCATGAACT
>JADQBV010000196.1 GCA_016278415.1 Halanaerobiales bacterium | reverse complement strand
AGGCAGAGGACTGCAAATCCTTTATTCTCCAGTTCAAATCTGGATGCCGCCTCCAACTATAATGATTGATATGACAGCCTTTAGGGCTGTTTTTTGTTTTTGTGATTTGGGATTAAAAGAGCCGTGCAGGAGCCGAAATATTGAGAAACTAGTTTTAAAGCCTATATCAGTAAGTTACAACCTTTTTATTAGATTTGATTCGGATTTAATTAATATTAAGGATGTTAATCATATTGATATTAAGGATAATAACTTAATTGGTTTTGGTTCTGGAGTTTACAAGGAGAGCGATGAATACGGTTTGAATTATCAGACATATAATGGATGATATTTTGTAAAAAGAATAACTATATAAGTATAATAGTAACCTCCGTATATATTTTTGATATGCGGAGGTTTTATAAGTATAAAAGGAATAATATGAGTTAAGACCTATGGGAGTATTGAAGAAAGCTAATTTAAAAAATGGGGGACAGGGTTTGTGGTCACCCTATATAATTCGTTTTACTTGCTTGGTGGTATAGGCGACCAAACGGGTGTCTTTTCAACTACATCTTCAGTATTTGTTATGTTGTTTATTTGTCCATTCTTATAGTTTACGATAAATAAATCACTAATACTTGTAAAAAAATTTGGTTTACCAAAAAGAAGGATTTTTTTGCTATCTGGAGACCAATCGAATTGATAGTTGCTACTTGGAACATCAATTTTTATTAATTCATTGCTCCCTGATTCCTTTACATATACAGTTCCTTTACTTTTGTATGCTAATTTTATACCATCAGGAGACCAAAGAGGGTAAGGGTTATAATTAGTGTTATCATAAATCTTTTGTGACTTATTTTTTTTATTATTTAATTCAGCATTTACTAAGTATAAATTGTAATATGTTCTATCATCATCTTGATCGTAGCTATTTCTTTTATCTATATAAGCAATCGATTTATTATCAGATGACCAACTAATTGCATCTCCTTTTCTCAGATATTTAATTTTATTTCCTTCTTTATCTGCTATATAAATTCCCGATTTTCTGCCGAACAGTGGTTTGCTATGAATATATGCAAATTTGCTGCCGCCTGGTGCCCAGGATAATTCTCTATAACTACCTTTATCCTTTATCAATCTTAATTTCTCCGTTCCGTTGTTTTTAAAAAGATAGATGCCTGGATCATCACCCTCTAAGTAAGCTAATATATTACGACCATCTGGTGACCAGACAGGATATTCCCCTTCTATTTTTGCGTTATGTAATTCTATTGTGTTTTCTGTATTTAAGTCATATATTTTTATTATCTTTTTTTCTGTTACATAAACAATCTTTTTGCTATCAGGAGACCATTTAGGCTCTTGACCATCCCAGGTTGTAATGTCTTCAGCTATTTTCATTAGATTACTACCATCTTTGTTAATTACCCATAAATTGAAGACCATATTAAAGAAATTACCTTCCTCAGAGATAAATAGGATTTTCATACCATCAGGTGACCAAATAGGGGTTGTTTCATTTAGCTCACTAGTTGTTAATCTTCTTAAATCTGTACCATCCTCGTTAATAAGGAACAAATCCCAGTTTCCAAAACGATTAGATACAAAGCAAATATTATGTGAATTATTATCAGCTGTTGCCAGAATACTTATGCCAAATAAACAACTGAAAACTAGAATTATAGCTATAAAATTCTTATATTTTAACATAATAATCTCCTCCAAATGTTTTATTATATTTACTGATAATATTCACCATATAATGCCATACTCCTTTTTCGTAAGAAAAAAACACAAAAATATATGAAGGTGAAATGGTTAAATTGTTTTGCTTAAGAGGTTATAGGAGATAGGAATATACCTTTTTATACTAAATTTGATCTTATGTACATAAGACAATTACCTATTTTTAAAGTCAGTTAGAGGATTTTTTTATGTTAGAAAATGTCACATCATAAAAGGAATTTATGAAATTAAAAAGAACTAATAGGTAAGACTGTAAAAAATTTTAATGGAGTCTATTGAGGCCTGGGCTAGCAGGAAAATAATACATATTTGATGAAGTATATAATTATGATATTCGTTTACATATTATAGATAAATTTTTATAGTATTTATATTTTATATAGGAAAGAGGTATTAATATGCTGACAATCAAATGTGCTAAATGTAAAAGTAAGATAATTAATTAGAACAAATTGGCTTCGCTATAATATTTTAAAATGTAAATTTCTTGATGTCAGAAATTATGACATTAAAAAGATTGGTATGGGAAAGGTACTAAGGTGCTGGAAGAGTAAGATTAAGAGGGTTTATGATGGTGAAGTTCAGGATGGTAATTTAGTCTGTGGTAATTGTGGTAATATAATAGGTGAGGTAGAAAATGATTATGTTAAGATGAACAGGGATGCCTTTACCTTTACTGGGACAAAAATAAAGTAGAGTATGACATACGATTTAATATAATTATGATTTTTTATTACCTATAAATGAGTGTTACTGGAGGATCATAATGAAAGATAAAATAGTTTTAAAGCTTAAGGAAATAGATAGGGAAGAGAATGTAAAAATACTATTTGCTGTTGAGTCAGGAAGTAGGGCCTGGGGATTTCCCTCAAAAGATAGTGATTATGATGTTAGATTTGTCTATATTCGTCCCCTTGAATGGTACCTATCTATTGAGGATAAAAGGGATGTACTGGAACACCCAATTGATGATTTGCTGGATATTAGTGGCTGGGATCTTAAGAAGGCTTTATCATTATTTAGAAAGTCTAACCCTTCATTAATGGAATGGTTGAAGTCACCAATTATCTATCTTGATCAGTATTCATTCATGGAAAAATTAATTAATATAAGTAAAGAGTATTATTCACTGAAGGCCAGTATCTATCACTATCTTAATATGGCTTCATTTAATTATAAAAAGCATCTGCAAGGAAGTACAGTAAACACAAAGAAATACTTCTATGTTTTAAGGCCGATACTTGCCTGTAAATGGATAGAGGATAAGAAGACTCTACCTCCAGTGGAGTTTGATAAACTGCTTGATAGTCAGGTGGAAGACCAGGAGTTATATTCTGAAATAGCTGAGCTATTAAAGAGGAAGAAGTCAGGGATAGAATTAGATGTAGAAGCAAGGACAGATACCATCCATAATTATTTGGAGGAACAGATTGTATATTATGAAAACTATGTAAAGGGTCTGGAAGATGGAGAAAGGTTAGATTTATTAGTTTTAGATAAATTGTTTAGAGATACCATTCAGGAATGCTGGGATATCGATCTGGGTTAATATTGTTGGGAATATTGTCTCTTTTCTTCCAATGGGATTTTTTCTGCCACTTGTGATTTCAAGATTAAATAAGATAATTAGAACTACAGTAGTGGTCTTATTAATATCAACAATAATAGAAATAAATCAATATATTTTTAAAGTGGGGATATTTGATATAGACGATATTATATTGAATACTTTAGGTGGATTAATAGGATTCTTAATATATAGAGTTATTAGAGAATATTATAATGATAGAAGAACAGGAGATAGAAAGCATGTTGAAGATAAATAAGGGATAGTTATAGAGTTCATATACTGGTGGTGGATTATGAAAAAATGGATTATATTTGT
>JADQBV010000048.1 GCA_016278415.1 Halanaerobiales bacterium | reverse complement strand
AGATTGCCTTCAATAATATATTATCAATATGATCCTTGTCTTCTTCAGAAAAAGATTCCCCAATTATATCCATTATGATTTGATCTAATTCTTTTCTAATTTTTACATCTTCCAGAGAAGGTGGATTGTCCAATAACATTTCTTTTCTATAGATAGACTTTCTAACCTCAATGATACTTTTTAGCACATCAGTCCTGCTTAGCATTTAATTCTTTATACCTCCTCTAAAAAAATAAAAATAATTTATTTAAATAACAATCATGATTAAGAACGCAATTTATATTAACCAAACTTCACAGATCAATATCGCATAAAGCTATTAATAACAAAAAATCAAATTGGCTTACGCCATAAATCAGAACATAGTAAATTTTGATAAAATACAAACCATTTCAAACTCACTTTGTTTCGACGGCCTCGATGGCCTAGTACTGACCCGACCTTGCGTTTACGATGAAGGGGCAGTGTAACGTTTATTCAGCAAATGGATAACCATGAATTTCAAAAATAATTATAGTAACTACGAAGTTTATCTCATTAATAACTGTTTAAATCATACGAAAATCTAAATCTGGTTCACTACTCATAACCAATGTGTTGTTTTGTCTATTCTTCTTACCACCTAATAATCCCCAAATACGTGAAGCAGTTTTTTGACTCACAACCATATTGTCTTTATCAGGGTAGAAAGGATTATTTTTAGAAAAATTTGTAAACTCATTAAACTTATAATTCGAAGTAAAAATTATTGAAACTGGGCTTTTCTTTTGACTATTATTTCTTTCTAACCAATGTTCTGTCCAAGAATATAACTTCTTTATCTCAATTGTTGATATTTTACCCATTGTTGTCCTAGTCTGAGTAAAAACATCATCCAGTATAATCAATCGTGTACTTGGTTTAAGTAATTTATTTTCACAGAAAGCTGCTCTACTCTGTCTTTTTTGATCACCATTATACCCTGCAAGCAAATCTTCAATATAATCTCTAACATTTAAATAATATACGCGTGTTAATTCATTTAAATGAAACGGTATAATACGTCTTTGATAATCAAACTGATTTTTATGATATTCATCCTCGGCAAATTTCCTTAAAGCCTCTTTTCCAGCACATTTGGCAAGCAAAGATTTACCACAACCTGGGAAAACGCTATATAAATATTTAGATATGCCTAAGTTATCACTTATATTATGAGAAAATTCCCTAATATTATTATATACACTTATATTCTTATCAGGTTGTCTTTCTTTATCAAAATCAGACCATTTCTCATTTGAAATAATATTGCTATTATCTAGCAATTGTTTATAAATCATATATATTGACTCTGCAGGATCCACATATTTAATTTTTGATTTATTCTTCTTCGAATTCCCGTTCTTTTCTTTTGATGTATTCGTTGATGTCATTTTCTTCAACATTTCTTCTTTCTTCTTTTGCCAACTTTTTTTCTGTTCCTGTTTGTTGCTCTGCATTATCTGAAACCTCCTGCAAATGCCTTTCATAATCATTCAGATTTAATATACCCTTCTTACAATAATCAAGTAATATACTATCAAGATACTTTATAGGATTTACAATATCACTCTTTTTACCAATCCAATCCATCACTCTTAATATAACTTCAATCTGCATATCATGATCATCTACATATCCTGCTAGACTATTAATTTGCTCTATATTTCTAATATGCATTCCTGCATTCATTTTATGCTTTATTCCGTACAATAGTTTATCGTTGGTACTAATATTTCTTCCCATGAAAAATCCCTTCCAAGTAATATTCTTAAAAACTGCTATAACTAATAAATTGTATAGTTAAATCAATTGTTATTGTTTTAATTTATCCTTAAAACCAGCTTTGAATTTATGTAATCGAGTATATTATATATTAAACAAAAAGAGAGATAATCCTTCTTTTATATAGATAAAATTAACTCCTTTTTTTCTTCTCTATCAAACATTTAAACTCTTGATAATGTCTACGAGACTCAATTTGAGATTTTATTCTATACAAATCAAAATCACAATAATTATCTTGTAGTACTTTAACAACCTTCTTATCCAGTACATTATTTTTAACCATATCATTTAAGATTACTATTACCTGATTTTTATCCATACCTTTCCTGTAAGGGCGATCTTCAGTAATAGCTGTAAAAACATCTACTACAGCTAATATCCTTGAGCCTAACGATAGTTCTTCTGCAGTGAGATGAAAAGGATAACCCCCACCTCTTAATCTCTCATGATGGTAAGCAGCCCACTCCTTAATTGTATTTAATTCAATGACTTCATCTAAAACACAGTATGTATAATATGAATGAGTCTTCAAAATATTCCATTCTTCATTTGTAAGGGCTCCAGGTTTATTCAATATATCAACAGGGACTGCTAATTTCCCTATATCATGTAAATAACCTGCAATTTTCAACATCTTACATTCTTCAGTATCTAGACCAAAATATTCTCCCATTTTTCCTGCCAAAACAGCTACACCATTAGAATGAGTGGCAGTAAAAGGACTCCTGAAATCTATAATATGACTTGAAATTACACTAAATCTAAGAAAGCCATCCATATTAAGATTACCATCATAAATATATGAATTTTTATCTAAAACTCGTTCTATTTGCCAATTATTAATTGTATCCAACCAAAAATATTCCTTTTCTGACACATTTAAGAATGCCTGAACCGCTTCCGACCAGAATCTGGTATTTGATTTCTCTTTAATTTTATCTTTTATCAAATCTTTTTTATTTAATATATGCCTAGTATCAATTAAGGTAGCTATTCTGTCTGATAAAAATAGAATATTAGCTAATCTTATCTGTTCATTTTCTTTTTCCTCTTCTTGATATTTACTCCACTCATGATGATGGTGTCTTACTATCTCAGGTATTCCCTCAATAGAAAAGTTTTCTTTGATTAATTGATATCCTACCTCTGCGTGAAAATCATTGGGGCTATCAAAATCCAAATCTTCAAAGGTCTCATTTAGATAAAACGCACCAACATCATGTATAAGAGCAGAAATTATAAGCTTGCGTAATTGTTTATCACTTAACTTCATTTCTTTACCTATTATATATGAAATGTAGGCAACCCGTCTATGATGCCCAACAACTTCTTTACTTATTAAATCCATGGCAGCAGAAAAGGTTTTCAATATACTATATAATGTTACATTTTTAGTTTCTTGATACATTTCTAATACTCCTGTTCTTAGTCTTAGTATTTATTAGTATTAACGTTAAGCTTGATTAATTATCTTTCATAGCTTAATTAATATGTTGATTAATAAATTTTGATATACTATTGCTTTAATCTACATTTAATTATCAACATAGATGATAATATCACATAAATATCTACTTTTAAAGTTCTTTTTCGATAAAAAAAGCTAATAAAGGAAAGAAAATAACTTTATTAGCTTTGATGTAGCTCAATAAGTTTTAACAAAAGTTCTATATGCCTTTTTATTTTGTAGATTTATTATATAGTATAGAGTTCACTTGCTTTCAGTAATTCCATTTCATGTTTCTTTAACACCTCAATAGTATTTTCAATATTATCAGTTCTAATTACAGCAAGTGCTTTTTGCTCCGTGGAAAAAGC
>JADQBV010000155.1 GCA_016278415.1 Halanaerobiales bacterium | reverse complement strand
TGGAAAAATATTCAGATGTTTTCTCAAATATTTTCTCTACTTTGTCCTGCTGAAAATAATCATCTGCAACACAAATTGCTTCTTCTAGCGATTCACTAACCCCATAAACAAAATGAATATTTCTTTCTTCCCCTGGCAAAAGCACGATCTTATTTTGAAGAACACTACCCATTGAATAACATGTTCTACTGGAATTAGAACAGTCCTTACCATTTAAAACTATATCAGGTCTTTGAAAAGAACCTATTGGCCCAGTGAATTTAGCAAGATCTCCATCATATGCATACACATCTTCAGAACTCGCCAGAAACCCATTATACCTCTTATGTGGTGCATAAGGATGATTAGAATGACAATACATTCCATTCAAATCTCCTTTGTATGTAACCTGACAGCATCTATACATTTCATGAAAACGCGGGTATTTGAATCCCTCAAGACTAAAATTAACTACAGAAAAAATGCTTAAACGCTTTTTTGTTTTACTATTATTCTTTATCTTTAAAGTCCAGACCTCATGATAGGCATCATAAGGGACAAATACTCTCCAGGATGATTTTACTTCATTTTTCTCAGATTCCAATTTAGAGTATGTTAAATTGTGTTCACATTGAAAGTTATCGACAGGCTCAAGTAAAGGCCCTTCACCAATATTCCAGCATACATTGTAATCATCATCCCTTAAGTAAAAATACCTGATCTGATCATTATTAAGCTGGCACATATCAGCTTTATCATTTATATAATAACTATCACCATGTCCTATATGACTAATCTGAGCAACATACCCATGCTCACTCCATAGATAATTACTCCAATACTTTGGAGGATGTGTGTGTTTTATAATAAAAGAATCACCATTTTTTTCATAATTATAGATGTTTTTTTGACTCAATTTTATACTTCCTTTCACTATTTAATAAAACTTATGTCCTAATTTTCCAATCTCATTCGAAAGATTGTAATTACATTTAGTCAGTTTATAATATAAATATTATTTTAAAGAAAATTTAAAAAACTGTCGGCCTTTCAGGTTCCTCTTTTTTAGAACCTTCAAAATATTATCAAATTTGGGTTTTCTTTTTAATTTCACATGATATTTGAAACCAGACAACCGTTTTTGAAATGTTTTCATACATCTACCTGCAATTTTCTTTTTTATTCAAACCAGATTGGGCTGGAATAAGCTATGTGATTGTCTATTTGTGTTATACGAACATACCAGTTAGATTTCCCCTCATCCTTAACAGACAGCTCAATGTTATAATCTATAGTGCCAGGTGTAAATCTTTTAAAAATTTGACCATTTTTAATAATATCAACTGTCTTAATAGTATTTTCACCCTTTACACTGATACTAATATGTTTTGGATCTGTTCTGTTAAGTATAGAACCCATTATCTGATCATTCATAGTAAATAGCAGTCTTATACGGGCATTAGTGGTTCCATATACTCGTCTTTTCCTTAAAGCATCAAAAATTGCATCTGGAGTCAATTTTTCAGCGTAAATCGCAGTTAAACCATTATAACCTGGATGACCTTTATGTCCGTCAGAATTACAGATAAATCCGTAATTATAATCATTGTTTAAAAAGTAAACACCATTCCTGTCATGCCTTATTGCCTTTATTTGAGGTGGTTTTCTTTCCATTATCTCTGCTCTCTCATAACTTTCATGACAGGAAAATATCTCAAGACTAGGTTCAATACCCGAATAAGGACATTGATACCACTGACCACCAGGCAGACTACCAGGATTATGGAAATGAGGAATAGTTATATAGTCTTTCCCTTGATAACTTTCCCAGAGGTCTCGTATATTTTTAAACTCTGGTTTATCTATCTCCAAAAAACTAAGCCGATCATTAAAAATTACAACTGTATCTCCTCTTTCACAACGATACTCAAAACCCGGAATAGCCACAAATTCACCAAGAACTGTATTTTCTTCTGCTCCCTTTAATATTTCTTCCCACTGCCAGGCCATTAATTTTTCTCGATCAGAATGATGTGGTTCATGATGGTCAGTGAGTGCCATAAAATCCAGGCCAGCAACATGACGAGCAAATTTAAACATATCATCTGGTCTACTCTCCATCTTCTCTCTTTCAATACAGTCCAATGAGAATGTAGAATGAGTATGAAGATCACCGAAATAAACATTATAATCCTTCCATACTTTCTCCATGAGCGGTGTATCAGTAAATCCCAATCCTAATGGATTAATCTGCACAGTAGATTCGTTTAATTCAATTACACCGAACTCATTTATATCGGCAGATTGTTTTTCCTTTAGATAAGCAGCTGGATTATCGACAGGACAGATATTGGAAAAACGATCCAGTACCTGTAAAATACCCTTCTTCCCTTTATTTATATATCTTATTTTTTCAGGGTCACGGGGTAGAATCCTATACTTTAGAGCTATTTCTTCGTCTGGCACTGGCCTAGTATAACCTGTAAAAGAATGACCGTAATCAGGTAGAGCCCTTTTAGAATCCAGAAAATATCTAACATTAATAGTATTATAAAATTCCTTTTTTAAAACTACAGTACTTACTTTTGTACCAGTACCAAAACCATTATTCATATAACCCCATTTTATAACAACTTCATCACCACTACTAATCTCTCCCTCAATAAAATCAATAACCACCATTCTGTCAGCCAGCTTTCGGGGCACCGCATTTTCTGCTGTTACAAACTCTTCTTTACTTAAATTCCAGATTCTATTTTCATATTTTATAGTTGGGTTAGAACACAAAATTGTTATAAAACCATCAAATTCATTGTGCAATAATGCAGGACGGCTGTAACCTAGATAACCAGGTAAATCTAGAACAATCCTACTACTATTGACAGAAAAATCCTTACCTACCACGAACCTTATATTAAACTCTACACTATCTCCTGCCAACACCTCTATAGGCGTTATTGAAGAATCTATTATAAATTGTTCCATTAATATCACCTCCAGTTTGTATATATATCGCCATAATCAAGTCTTCTTTATATAACAGCCCCAGTAAGAGAAATATCAACTATTTTTTTTGCAGGGGGCTGTTGAATTTCTAATTACCGACTCCACTGTTAATGTAATTTTTATTGGTTTTAAATTCTCTCCATGAATTAATTCATAAAGCCGTTTGGCAGCCAGATCACCCATTTCTTCTTTGAAAATCTTAACTGTAGTTAATGGCGGTATTACATCTTTAGCCATATCGTTATCATCAAAACCTATAATAGAAATATCCTCCGGCACTCTATAACCAAGATCGGTAACTGCCCTTATTAATTTAAATGCAAGAATATCATTACTTACCAGAATGGCAGAAGGAATTACTGTGGTTTTATCCAAAAAATCTCGAGCAGCTTGATAGCCTTCATCATCAGTATAATCAGGATAACAGAAATATACTAAGTCATCTGTTAATTGTATTTCTGCTTCCTGTAATGCTTCCTGATAGCCTCTATATCGCTCATAAAAACAGGTGTGTTTAGAGGTACCAAAAAAGGCAATATTTTGATGACCCTGATCAATTAAATAATTCACCATTTTTTTTGCTCCAGATACATTATCATTAACAATACAATCAATATTCTCATCCCATAGATTATTATCAAGTAATACCA
>JADQBV010000230.1 GCA_016278415.1 Halanaerobiales bacterium | reverse complement strand
AAACATCAATAGCTTGTTTTATTAAAAATACAAAGACAAAAATTGATTATCCTGTTGACTATTACGTTTGGGAAAGCAAAAAAGGATTTTCTAAAACCTTACCAGAATATGCAGAGAAGGATATTATAATAGAAAGAGTTAATATAAAAAAGGAAGAAGCTCATCCTGTGGAGGGAAAAAATTCCCCGTGGGCTATTATGTCTCCTGGTAGTTTTGACAAAGTACATAAGGTTAGAGGAAGATCAAATACCTTAGATGGAAGAAAAGGAGTGACAACAGATTTAAATGGTATATATATGGTTAAAATCTTAAATGTTGATGAAAAAAGAAATAAGGTTAAAATTACCACTAGGCCTGAAGCTGGTAGAAAAGATATAGGTAAAGCAAAGGTCTATTGGGTCGAGCCTGATTTATTATATCCTTTGATGAAAGGTGCGGGAGATTTTTCTACATGTGATATCCATATTAAAGATGATTTATACATTTTTGTGCCTAACAAGGGAATTAGAAAAGCGGAACTTCTTGGGGCTAAAAAATTAATTGAAGGCAATTTTCCGGGGACTTTAAATTATTTTCGGGATTTTAAAGCAGTGTTAGAAAATAGGTCGACTTATAAAGCTAGATTATCAAAATATCCCTTTTATATGGTTTATAATGTAGGTGACTATACGTTTTCACCTTACAAGGTAGTATGGGCTGAACAGTCAAAAAAATTCAAAGCAGCTGTAATAAGTGGAAAAGAAATGCCAGTTGTGGGCTATAGACCTTATGTTCCTGACCATAAAATATATTATTTAGATTGCTATGAGGAGGACACAGCCTATTACATCGCTGGTCTTTTAACAGCTAATTTGATCAGGGAATATATAGAGAGTCATACTATTAGTATACAGGTTAGTAATATATTTAAACATTTAAAATTACCTATGTATGACAGTAACGATGAAAACAAAACTAGATTATCGAAGTTAACGAAACAAGCTCATTTGGTATCTACTAAAAAGAAAAAGACAAAAATAATTGAAGAAATAAATACTCTAACTGAAAAGATAATAGAGAAGATGTAATTAAAGAGGGGGTTATATTGACTAGATATCTCCCTACTATAGTTGCAGGATATTATTTTTATTTAGCGAATAAATAAATTAGGTGATTTTTATGAAAACATTTCCTAAAGACATATTGGATAGTATGAGGAGTTGTATTTTAGCTATTTTTTGGCCTCGTAAAGATATTATTGATTTTTTTAGTAATAATGGATGTACTAAAAGAGATATAGGAAAAGTAATTGATTTTAAAGGTAAACATTTATCTCGGGCAGACATAGTAGACTTAGTATTTGAAAGTTTATCTAAAAGAGAGGGTTTAGGACCTTTTAGGAGTATGTTGCAGTCTTTAATTGAGTGGAACCATTTTGATCCATATTTCTTTAATAAGTTAAAAAAACTAGATGAAGATGAAGCTAAAAGGAGAATAACTCACCTTAGACAGTTACAAGAAATTAGAGATGCTAAGATAGAGAAAAAAAGGAAGATTCGAGAGAACAGAAAAAAGCAATTGGAAGTAAATAAAGTAGATAGAACATTACTAAAACGTAGATTTATTAGTTTATTTCAGGGAAAAGATATAAATGGAAAGTCTATTAATCCACAAAAACGTGGTATTCTATTCGAATCATTTTTAAAAGATTTGTTTCATAGAGAAGATGTTGATGTTACTGAGTCATTTAAAATAATTGGAGAACAGATCGATGGGGCTATAAAATATGATGGAGAAAACTATTTAGTGGAAGCTAAATGGCATGATTCATTTATTGCTTCTAGTGCACTATATCATTTTGCACAAAAAGTGGAGGGTAAAATGTATGGAAGAGGCATATTTATCTCAATTAATGGATATTCATCAGAATCTATAAAGGCTTTAGTAGCAGGTAAGGCATTAAGAACCATATTGCTCGATGGAAATGATATTATTTTAGTGGTTGAGGGATTATATACATTTAAAGATATGCTTGATAAAAAGATTAAAGCTGCTCAAACAATGGGAAAGATTTATGTTGATGTTAATAATATGAAGGAAAAAATATATTAGTCTTTAATTTAAGAAATTAAAAAAATATATGTTTTTTGCAGGAAAATTACATGAACTATTGAATTATAGTATTACAGTCAATAATTTTAGTATTAATATATAATGTTCATAGTTTGGTTTTAAAAATATTTTCATGTGTTATTAAATGGATTTATATAGATAATTATGTAAAATTAAAACACTAAGACCTATTTCGAAGTAAGTGTAATTTAAAAAATATTAGGATACAGAATTATATCATAAAAAGAATAGGAAAATTAAAAAGAGATATATTTTAAATTAGGTTTTATGGCATGGGATATAATAATAGGTTTAACCTTATTTGTTAATATAATTTTTATTAGTTTATATACTTTTAATGATAAAGTAAGGGGAATTAAAATGAAAAATACATTAAGTTGGGATAAGTTATTATCAGAAGAACGTGAAAGAGAATCAAGAGCTAAAGTAATGCCACATAGGAACGGATTTGATATGGATTATGATAGAATTATTTATTCTTCTTCTTTAAGACGTCTTCAAGATAAAGCACAAGTTTTCCCTTTACAAGAAAATGATTTTATAAGAACCAGATTAACACATTCTCTTGAAGCTTCTGCACTTGGAAGATCAATGGGACTAAATATATCTTATTGGTTATTAAAGGAAAAGAAAGTTTTTAAAAGTCCAGAAGAGGCAAGAAAATTACCGTCTTTAATGGCCGTTGCCTGTTTAGTTCATGATATTGGTAATCCTCCATTTGGTCACTATGGAGAAAAAATTATAAGAAATTGGTTTAAAAATTGGTTGAGAGCAAAGAATTTGATGAATATATAAAAGATGGGGAAAATAAAATTAATAGTAAGCAGAAAAAAGATTTTATTTATTTTGAAGGAAATGCTCAAGGTTTAAGGGTTTTGTCAAAACTGCAGTTTTTGAATGATCAATTTGGAGCTAATTTTACATATGGAACCTTAGCGACATTAATAAAATATCCTTGGTCCTCATCTGAAGCTAATGATGATAAGGACAAATTTGGTTATTTTCAATCTGAAGCTGATTTGTTTGAAAGAATTCATGATAAGACTGGTTTAAAAGAAAATAGACATCCGGCAACCTTTTTACTAGAGGCTGCGGATGATATTGCTTATTTGGCTGCAGATCTAGAAGATGGAGTTAAAAAAGGAACAGTTCCTTGGGAAAAAGTATATAATGAAATAAAGGGGAGTCTAGAAGGAAAATATAAAACTGTATTTGGAGATTTAGAGGAATTAAGGGAAAAAGCCAAAAAAAATGAGGTTCCTGAAAAAGATTTAGTAAATGTTCAAAATTTTAAAGTTAAAATGCAAGGAGAAATGATCAAAGCGGTAACAGATACATTTAAAGAAAATTATGATGATATAATGAATTGTAGTTTTAATGGTGATTTATTGAGCCAATCTAGGGCAAAAGACATTAAAGAAGCTCTTATGGACTATGGTATTAAATATTGTTATCAAAATGAAGAAGTATTAATGTTAGAGCTTGTAGGGGATAGTGTAATCGATGGATTATTGGACTTATTTGTAAAAGCTGTAGTAGAA
>JADQBV010000442.1 GCA_016278415.1 Halanaerobiales bacterium | reverse complement strand
CAAATACAGGTGAAATGCTAACAGGAGGTGAAAGAAATTGGTAAGTATTAATTCTACTATATTGTGGCAAGCAATAAACTTTTTCATACTGTTATGGTTACTAAGCAAATACTTATATAAACCTATAACTGATATGCTAAAAAGTAGGTCCCAACAAATTGAAGGGGATTTGGATCATGCCGAAAATGTAAGAAAAGAGGCTGAAAAGTTAAAAAAAGAATATGAAGACCAATTAAAGGGTGCTAGAGATAAAGCTCAACAAATTGTGGAAGATGCAGAGACTAGAGCTAAAAGAAAAGCAAGAGATATAGTTAAAGAGGCTGAGAAAAAAGCAGAAAATATTAAAGATAATAAGATGAAAGAGATAGAACAGGCCAAAAAAGAAGCAGTTGAACAATTGAGAAATGAAGTTGCTTCAATTTCTTTACTGGCTGCCAGTAAGTTAATACAGGAAAAGATGGATCAAGAGAAACATAAACAGTTGATTCAGAATTATATTGCCAAACTCGATAAAAACAAGTTAGGTGAATTACAATGATAAACAATCAAGTCGCTTTAAAATATAGCAGTGCTTTATTTGAACTGGGGAAAGAAAAAGATTCATTGGTCTTATTCCAGGATGAATTAAGCCAGGTTATGGATTTAGTAGAGACACATAAGGATTTTGAGCAGGCTTTTTTTCATAAACAGATTTTACCAGCTGATAAGAAAGCTATTATCAAGGAAATATTCACAGATCAGATTTCAAAGGAAGTATTGAATTTCATTAGTCTACTAATTGATAATAGAAGAGAAGAGCATATTGAGTCTATTATTAAAAATTTCAATGTTTTGGTGAATAAGGAAGAAGCTATTATAGAGGTAGAAGTTATTACTGCTATTGAGTTGACGGAAGAATTAAAGAATGAGTTGCTTGATAAATTAAATCAGCTTTTAGATTATAAAATAAATATTTCTTCTACAGTCGATTCAAATATAATTGGCGGGATGGTCTTAAAGTTCAATGATTTTATTGTTGATGGTAGTATTAAAAATAGTCTAGATAAAATGCAGGAAAACATAAAAAAAGTTCCGGCTAGTATGTTAGGGGTGTGATAAGATGAATCTTAGACCTGAAGAAATCAGTTCTATAATAAAAAAACAAATAGAAAAATATGAAGAAGACCTGGAAACCATTGAGGTTGGCACTGTCTTAGATGTCGGTGATGGTATCGCTCATGTACATGGTCTTGAAGATGCCATGTCTGGAGAGCTATTGGAATTCCCCAATGAAGTATTCGGCATGGTTTTAAACTTAGAGGAAGATAATGTTGGTTGTGTATTATTAGGTGATGAGACATTAGTTGAAGAGGGTAATACTGTAAAAAGGACCGGAAGGGTTGTGGAACTTCCTGTTGGTGAAGGACTTTTAGGTAGAGTTGTAAATGCCTTAGGACAACCAGTTGATGGGCAAGGACCTATTAATAGTACTAAGACCAGACCTGTTGAGTCTCCGGCTCCCGGTATTGTAGATAGGCAACCTGTTGATACTCCATTACAGACAGGATTGAAAGCTATTGACTCTATGGTTCCAATTGGTAGGGGTCAGAGGGAGTTAATTATTGGTGATAGGCAGACAGGTAAATCAGCTATTGCTATAGATACCATTTTAAATCAAAAGGATCAAGATGTTATATGTATCTATGTGGCTATTGGTCAGAAGGCTTCCACTGTTGCAGAAATTACTAATCGTTTAACTGAGAACGGTGCAATGGATTATACTATTGTTGTATCTGCTACAGCCAGTCAACCTGCTCCATTACAGTACATAGCCCCATATTCTGGTTGTGCAATTGGTGAGTACTTCATGTATGAACAAAATAAAGATGTTCTGGTAGTTTATGATGACCTATCAAAACATGCTGTAGCTTATCGTACATTGTCCTTGTTGTTAAGAAGACCTCCTGGGCGTGAAGCATACCCTGGTGATGTTTTCTATCTCCATTCTAGGTTATTAGAAAGGGCTGCAAGGTTGAATGATGATATTGGTGGTGGATCATTAACTGCTCTACCAATTATCGAAACACAGGCTGGTGATGTTTCAGCCTATATTCCTACAAATGTAATCTCAATTACAGATGGACAGATATATCTTGAAAGTGAACTATTCTTTGCTGGTGTAAGGCCGGCTATCAATGTTGGTATCTCTGTTTCACGTGTAGGTGGTGCTGCCCAGACAAAGGCTATGAAGAAGGTTGCTGGAACCCTGAGACTTGATCTTTCTCAGTACAGGGAGCTTGAAGCATTTGCTCAGTTTGGTTCAGATTTAGATCAGGCTACACAAAACCGCTTAAATCGTGGTGAGAGAATAGTAGAGGTTTTAAAACAACCACAATATTCTCCTATGGAGATGGAAGACCAGGTAATTATTATCTATACAGTTATTAACGGTTATATGGATGATCTTCCTGTTAATAATTTAGCTCGTTTTGAAAAAGAATTCTTAGCTTATATTCATGCTAATTATCCTGAATTGCCTGATACTATAGCTGAAGAGGGACAATTGTCAGATGAAACCAAAGATAAATTAATTGAAGTAATAAATGAGTTTCAAGATAGTTTTAACGTCAGGAATGAAAGTATTATAGCTGACAGTACTGATGATGAAGATCGTGATAATGGCGAAGAGGATACTCAAGAAGAATCGGGAGAGGCAAAAGAGGGTGAAAAGTAATGGAATCGATGCGTGATATTAAGCGTCGTATTAGTAGTGTAAAAAACACCCAGAAAATTACTAAAGCCATGAAGATGGTTGCAGCAGCTAAATTACGGAAGGCTCAGGATAAAGCTGAAGATGCCCGACCCTTTTTTAATAAAACAAAGCTTATTATTAATGATGTTTCGCTGTACACTAATGAGGTGACAGAACATCCACTGATGGTTGAGAGGGATGGTAATAAGCATCTTTATATAGTGATAAACTCAGATAGAGGGCTTTGTGGTTCCTATAATGCTAGGGTAATTGATAAGGCTAAAGAATCTTTTCAGACTGATGAAGAGGTTTCATTAATAGTCATAGGGAGAAATGCCAGGGATTTCTTTAAAAAATTAGATTATAATATTATATCTGAGTATATAGGTATAGATGATTATCCTGGGTATTGGTTTGCTAAAAAGGTAACTGATGAGGTAATATCTTTGTTTAACGAAGGTATAATAGACAAGGTATCTTTGGTATATACACATTTTAATTCAGCAATAAGCCATGAAGTTAAATCTATACCATTACTGCCTTTGACAAAAATAGAAAAAGCTCAGAAGCGTGAAAACACTGATGATGGTGAAGTTATAAAGCAAAAAGTCGATTACATTTACGAGCCATCTCCAGATGAAGTATTCGATATATTATTACCAAAATATATAAATAATATTCTCTATTCAACATTGCTGGAAGCTAAGGCCAGTGAGTTTGGTGCTAGAATGACAGCTATGGACTCAGCTACAGATAATGCTGGAGAACTAATTGATGACTTGACTTTATTATACAATAGGGCACGTCAAGCAGCAATAACTAAGGAACTTAGTGAAATAGTTGGAGGCGCAGAGGCTCTGAAGTAATATAGCAGCAGTTAGTTATGAGGAAAAAGGAGGTATGACAGTGAGTGAAGAAAAAAA
>JADQBV010000057.1 GCA_016278415.1 Halanaerobiales bacterium | reverse complement strand
CGGGATCTTTAATCAATACTTGTCCAGAAGATATTATTGATGCTGTTAAAAGAATAAAAGATGTTGATAAAAAGCTATATAATACAGTTAAACTTGAAGGATTCGATGGAGCTGCCAAAGACAGAAGCGTTGGAAAACAAGCTGTAAAATCAAATTTAGCAGTACTACAGAAAGAATTACTTGGAGATAAAAGACTAATTGAGGCAGATTATGTATTTGTTGTGTTTGGACAAGGTGGAGGCACCGGGAATGGTGGAGCTGAAGATATAATTAAAATAGTGTCAGGAGTAATGAGAAGAGAAAAAAGATATAAAATGGTGGTAGATAGTAGATCAGGAAAAATAACAAGTATGGGAAGACCTACAGTGGGAGTAATAACAGCGTCTACAGAAGCTGATAGCAAACATGGGATACAGTTAAACTCAGCTTATTCCCTTAAAGAATTAGAACAATTACAGGAAAAAAGCCTTTTGGGAACAATACTACTTATAGACAATGAAAAGATTATAGAAGACTTTTTAAACAAAGATGACAATGAAACAAAAGGTACTGACTGGGTTACATACGGAAATGAAACTACTGCAGCAATACTAACTGAGATTAAAATTATAACTTCTCTTCCAGGAAAAGAAACTATAGATAAAGCAGAGCTTCTGGATATACTAACAAAACCGGGATATTTAACTTTAGGAAAATGGAAAATAGACAAGAAATTAATAGAAGAACTGAAAAATAAAGTGAAAAACAATGAACAATCTATATATGACTATATTATAAAGACTTCATTTATAAAACAAAATATATTTGCTGATGGATATGATTTTAATTATTGTATGCACGGAGGACTAGCAGTACTTACTCATCCTGATAGTGAAGTTATAGCATCTAAACAAGCAATAATGCTTAAAAAAGCCATGAATAAATTTTTAAGTTCGCCTTTAGTAGAAACTCCTCACTTTGGAGTTTACGATAATGAAGTGTTTGGAACAATTGAAAATACTAAGGTTAAAAAAGATGAAGCTATTATATATACTATGGCGGTACTTAAAAAAAGGCCTAAAAGGATACTAGAAATTACTGAAAAGGCAATTGATGAAAATAATAGAAAAATCCAGATGGAAAAAGAATCAACTAATGATGAACTTGATAGTTTATTAAAAAATATAAATAATGCTAGTTCTGAAGTCCAAGAAAGTATAGCAATTAGTCTTGAAGATATATTCGATAGCGACCCAATCATTGATTTAGATAATGATTTAATAGATAATGATGATAATGATGATCCAGAAGCAGCATTAAGAAGAGCGCTAAATATGTAATCAAATAAAAGACTTAACCAGTAGCCTGACTCACTAAGTAGTTGGGCTACTTTACTATACAAATAAGTTATAAAAAATGTTAAAATAGATTATAGGAAACTTTCAAAATGGTTCTATTTAAATTGCATCTAAGTTATTATTTAATTATATATAGTCAATAAGTAATTATTTATAACTTACAAATTGTTTGTAATATAAATATAACATATGGTTGTAATTGAGTTATATAAACGTTGATATAAATAATAAGTTGAATCAAAGTTAATAATAATTTAAATGAAAGTGGGTGCAAAAATGGAGTTTGGAGAAAAAATCTATACAATAAACGAGGTATCGGAAAAATTAGATCTAAATAATTCAACCCTTAGGAACTGGGAACAAGAATTTGATTTAAAAGTGCCAAGAAATAATAGAAATCATAGATATTATACAGAAAAAGAAATAGAAGTGTTAGAGATTATAAAGGATGGACGGGATAAGAATCATAGTATAGAAACTATTAAGAAAGCCTTTCTAAAGCATGGGGTAATTGAAGAGCAACAAGAGCACGGCATGAAGCTCATGAAGTTAGATCAGTTAACTGTGGAAGAATTACAGGATGCAATGTTTAGTAGATTCAAAGAAGTGGTTGCAGAAACAGTCATTGAAAGAGAAAAAAAGTTAAAAAGTGATTTTGAAGAAATGCTTATGGAAAGAGAAGAGCAGCTTACAGAAAAAATATCTAATAAAATTAGAGATCAAATGGAGGCAGAGAATCAAAAGTTGATGAATCATATTACTGCTACTAGAGAAAAGGAGAAAAAAGGGTTTTTAAGTAAAATATTTGGGAAATAGTATGCTTTAGGAAAATGTTATGGGGGAAGATTATAATGGCGAGCATAGCAGATACTAGTAGGAAACTTGATATAGTAATAAAAAATATGGATAGATTGTACTTGATGGAAAGAAAATTTAGCAATTTAATACCGCATATATCTACTTTAAATATGAGTACTGCATACTTAGAGACATATTTTAAAACGATAGGAGTAATTGAAAACAATATAGGTAAACAATACTATCAGCAAATTCAAAATAATATCAGTGACATTCTGTACAATAATGTAAAATTTAATTGTACAGATAGAATTACTAATATATTAAGAAATTTTAAAATGATTAATAATATAAACAATGATACATATGCAAATACATTTATAAAAACGTTTCTTTACGATGATGTCATCGAGCATATCTTAAAAAATAATTATTGGGAAGAAATGAAAGAAGTTGAAATAAATAAAATAATTGAGTTAGCTGAAGAATATGGCTTGGATAGCTATGAAAATATAGATATAAATCCGGATGGAACTATTACATCAAATCATGAAGTAATAACTGTAGATGAAGTCAGAGAAGTAGTAAATAATTGTATAGATAATAAGATGAATGAATGGATTAAAATTATAAATAGCAAAGATGGAATACTAAAACAAGTTTTAATAAAAGTAATTATTACTATAATAATTATATTAGCTACTCCAAAGATTGAGGGATTAAGAGATAATTATTTATATAACGATAAAAATTATATTAGTAAAAATATTAAGAAGACCGTAAAATCAATGAATTTGAATGATGATTTTTACAAAGAGTATAGATTTGTTGAAGCCGATTGTCTAAATGTAAGGAGTGCTGGAAGTAAAAGGTCTGCAGTTGTAGGAAAGCTTTATTATGGAGAGATTGTTAAGATAGTAAGAAAAAATAGAAATTGGGCTTTAGTAGAGTACAAGAGTCAAAATGAAGATATTGTAATTAAAGGTTGGGTATTTACAAGATATCTAAAAGGATTTAAATAGAATTGATGAAATAAAACATATGAGCAAACTAAAAAAGTAGCTAAGGCTAATCAAGCCTAGCTACTTTTTTAGTTGCTCAAAAATATCTCCTAATGAAACGAAAGAATTAATAAAATTAAGAAATCTATTTATAAAATCCTCGTCTAAATCATCAAGACTTTCTAAAAAACCAATATCAATAAAATAATCAATTAGAAGTTTAGTATTATTAAAAAGTTTATAATCGTCTTTATTAATACTCTTGATGATATCATCACTTAATTGTTTATATGAAGTTCTATTAAATAACCAATCTAATGATACCTGATAGTAATCGGCTAAAATGGTAAGAGTCGCATAGTCAGGCTGTCTTTCATTTCTTTCGTACTTTCCTAATGCTGATCCTGTGATAGTAAGATCGTATATTTTACATAGCTCATCTGCAAGTTGATTTGAAGTAAGTTCTTTTTCTATACGCAAATCCCTTAATTTTTCTCCAATTGGCATTATAAATATCACCTCAAAAAAATTATAACATAAAAAGGACAAAATGGGATATAAACTATTGACAAACAACAAAATGGGAAATATAATATAAAAAAGGACAATTTGGGATATGTGAGGTGAGAAAATGAAATATCAAATTAATACAATGAAAATTGCTCTCGATAGAGCAAAACAAGGACTCTCTATACAGGAACTATCTAATAAAAGCGAGGTAGGGAGAAGCACTATTTCAAGGATTGAACTAGGAGAAGGTAAACATAGACTAGACACAATCGGACGTATTGCAAGAGCCTTAGGAAGGCAGCTGGAAGATTACTTAATAGATAAAGATGAGGACTTGGCTAAGGAAAATTAATGAAAGTACAAAAAAGGAGGAGTTTCTTATGAATTATAAAAATCTTATTGCTGCAGTTATTGGACAAGCCATAAAGGATTATAAGTATAAAAGTTTAAAATCGGACAGAGACAAGCTAAGGATTGAAGCAAAAAAATTTCTAATAAGTGAGTACTGCAGATATATGTGTGAAGTATTAGAGATTGATCAAATAGCAATTTTAAACAAGCTAGGAATAATCAGAGATAGAAATATAGAGAGGAGTACTATAAATGTTGAGTCTTATTAATTTAGTTGATTTAATCGTTAGGGCAGTATTAATACCAGGAATATTTCTATTCATATTTGCTAGTGTTCCTGAGGTTAGAGAAGATTTTAAAAAGATATCTAAATGGAGAAATAAAAGAGCTATTACTACTACATCAAATACACATTATAAAAGAGCTGCATAGGAGGGGGTCCCATGAACAATATAGAGTTAATTAATAACTGTTCAAGTTTTATAGATTCGGCAATTCAAATTGTAACAAAGTCTAATCAGAATGAAGTATATTTTAGAAAAATTATTAGGACCATGTTATTATCAAACTCAATAGCAGATACAAAGATGGCAGTAATAGTCGATGTATTATTTAAAAAATATGAGATTAATGAAATAGCTAAAATCATAGAGAAGAAAATAATTGACGACGGAATTGCACCAGAGAATATTCTAAATACATTAGTAAGTGAGAGAATTATTACATTGGAGGGGGAATAAAGATGCCAAGAAAAAATAAAAGAAAATTTAAAGATATTTATAGGCCATTAAATATGAAACGTCTTAAAAAAGAAACTAGAAAAGACAATATATTAATTAGAAATCCATCCAGAAAGGAACAAAAAGATGATGAAGGAATAGGTAGACTAGTAATGTATGCAGAAGTCAAGGTGAGGTGAGAGTAAGTATGGCATCGTGTTGCAGTAAAGTTGAGGAATGTTCCAAAGAAGAATTTTGTATTAATAAAGATGATAAGATAAAGAATAATTGCAACTATAGGTTGAAACTGAAAGCAGGAATAAATTTCTTTAATAAAAGCAAATATGTTGGATCAACTTTTTTAGAGATTGAAGAAAGATTATTTGTTATAGGAAGAAGATCAGGATATGGAAGTTATACTTATCAGCTAAAACCAGAAGAGAAGGAATATTTAATTGATATATTTAAAACCTCATCAATGAAATATGCTGAAAAGGTAGATTTTAAAAAGTGTAAGAACGACATAGTATCAGATTCGAACAGAGCTTGTTGCTTAATCATATTGACAATAGGAAAGATAAAATATAATATTCAAAATTTTAATAATAGGACAGTTACTGAAGCCACAGCGATAAAAGTTAGAGATTATCTTAGAGACAAAGGGTTTTTTGTAGCAATTCAATATATAGGTTCAAAGTCAAATACTCTATCACTAGTGAAAGAAAATAATAAAGTTAGTAAAGAATCTATAAAAACAATTAAATTGGTTTCAAGCAAACAAGAGACACCAGAGATGCCAGGTCAGGTTAATATGTTTGAATTAGGAATTTTATAAAAAATAATCAGCTAATTAATAGGCTTTAAATATATAAAGAATATAACAAGGAGTTGAGAGAATGCAAGAATATAGAAAATATAGATGTTGTATGTGCCCGAATATACGTCAACCAGAAAAAACTCAATGTCCAACAGGACTGCTCAAGGGTAAAGTAACCAACTGCCGATTTATAAAAACCTACATAGATGAACGAGGATGGATTTACAAAGTGATGCCTGGTCTTGGAGAGAGTAATTTTAAAGGTAGATATCAAAAGCCAGGTAAAAGTGGATGGAAGTGCATGAAAAATTTAAAATGGAGCAAGAGCTTTGATGAGGCACAAAGTGATCTAAATGCCTTAGCTGAAAAGAAAAATTGGAAAAACGTTACATAAATACACTGCTTTAAAAGAAATCATACTAGCAAACTATTAGAGAATTGGGGAGATTATATTGAATAAATTTTGTGAGAAAATAGCATCAATAAATTCAGCAATCGAAGATGCAAAACTAAGATTTAAAAATGAAGAGTTGTTTGAAGAAGACATACTTGAGTTTTTTCATGAAGAAGATTTGAATAGATATATTACTGAACATAACTATGAAAAAACAGAATTTATAAAAGAGAATATTGATCAACTTAAAGTTAATCAATATTCTAATATAACTTCAGAAGATAAGGAGCTAATAACTAAAATCATAGTTCTTATGGATTGTATTCCAAGTGATTTCCATAAATGTATAGGATGCCCATGCTTAGAAAACGACTATCCAAGCTGTCATAAATGTATATTTTATCAAAATTGCATTTCAGGAAATAGAGTGTATCCAAATGAGTGCTATGAAAGTGACTGTTACAGAACTTTTGCATGGATGAACGAGAATGAAGAAATCGTAAAAAAGGCTTTGAATCAGTTATAGCAAATATAACAAAATTATACTTATGAAAGACTAAAAATATATAATGTGAGGGGGATAATAGTGAGAATTATAAGGTGTGATAATAATGGATGTGAATCAAATAAGAATGGATTTTGCAAAAAAGAAGTAGGATACCTAGATGAAAATGGTCATTGTAAAAAAGGTTGAGAAGAGTGAATATACTTATAATAAAAGAAGATAGAAGGGGTTATTTTCCTGTATTAATGATAATATTTAAGCTCAGGAAGATACCCCTTTTAATTAATTATTTACAAGTTTTTTAAAAAAAGACTCTGTATAGGTACCAGTTGGCAATAGTAGCTGTTCAATCACTCCTATATATTTAGTTGCTTGAGATTTATTGCTCCAGTCCATCTGATTAGTAACTACCTCTAGGGATGAACCAAGATTTAAAGCATATAGAGCAAAGGCGTGGCGAAGATCCTTTGCAGTGTACAAAGGTATCTCTGCAAGCTCACAGGCTTCTTCCATTACCTTGCGTATCCAATCAGGAGTTATATGATTCACTTCTCCAGGATTACATAGATATGTATCTGAATTCTTATTGTTAATAAAAATATAATAAGGTTTGGTTAAATAATTATCGGGAATACCGTTAACTAATCTATATTGATTAATTAAGTCCCATACGAAATCAAAAATCTTAATGAGTTTTGGAGGACTATAGCTAACTTTTAGGCCTATATGCTCCTCTCCGCGCACAAAATCATTCCACTTGACACTGAGAGCTTGACTAAGTCTTCTACCAGTTGTAAGTATAAGCATAATAGCAGCAAAATCTCTTATGTCAAAATTATCCTTCAGAGTAGTTAATAGTTTTTCAAGATCTTCAGGAGAAGGTGTTCTTTCAAGCCTCACTTGCTTAGAAGCTCGTGGCTTTTCTATTTTATAAAAAGGATTAAAGTCAATGTAACCTTCTCTAAATAAATAGTTATAAAAAACATTCAGCTGATCATAGATTCTTCTAATGGTACTTGAAGCTTTGTTCTTTTTTCTTAGAAAATCTAAATATTTTTTTCCGTCCTGGTCTGAAGCCTTAACAAGATCCATTTTAATAAAGTCTTTGAAGGAATTAAGTTCTCTTTTATAATCCTTTTTGGTCCTCTCTGATTTACAGATATTAAAACCATTAAGTATGTTTAATTCCTGATTACTTAATACTAATTTATCCCTCATAAAATATCCCCCAATCAATATAACCAATATTAAAACCTTATAATTTATTTTACTATTGAATAGTTATAAACACAATACCAAACGCATAATCCCCCGATGTTTTTTCGAATTTAAAAAGAAGAATACATTTTAGCAATAAGTTCTTTGCACAGGAGTGATCAGGTAACTACTATTGTGTTAATAACTATTCAATAGTAGTTACCTGAGGGCAGACTATGGACCTATATCTTCAGCCTATGTCTTTCCTGAAGTATTGTTTTGGTCCTTTAATTTAGCTTGTAAAAAGACTTTCATCGGTAGTCATGCCTACGCATGCCTTTGCTCATCAAAACTTCAAACTTCCTTTTTAAAGCCTTACGATATCATAATTTTATAAATCTATTGCTGTAAAATTTGAATTATATTTTTCCTGATAATGTTTTAATGTTCATATTTTAAATAATTTTTTCTATCTACAGTTCCTGAATACGTTCTTGAACCTTCCACGACTGAAATCACGAGTGTGCGAATGTTAGTCAGCAAAATTACCAAATCAATTTAAAATAATAAATGATATGCCTAACAGTATCGCCCATGGGCTAGATGAATATTAAAAAATGGCTAAATTGAAAATGACCATTTCTTATTACTATTTATGATATAAGATTATAAATTTAGGAGAGACTTAAATTTACTATTTAGTACGTCATCATTACTGACATCAATAAAAAGTATCTAGACACCTAGTATCCTAACGCAAATTTTCTGCTTATCTTTCACCCAACTTCAAATAATAGTTTAGCTACATAATATATGTTTTAAAATTTATCGACAAGATATGACACTTTTATAATCTAATCTATATTATTATTAAAATATATACAAAACTCAAACAGCAGGTGATAAAATGTTTATAACGATCTTTAGTATATTCAACCCCAAAATTACTTTAACCAAGCAACAAGAAAGCGAACTATATAAAAAATACTATAAACCTGTATTTAGAACCGCGTATTATTGTATAAAAAACAAAGAAATAGCTAAAGAACTTACTAATGAAGCCTTTATTATTGCTTTTGAAAAATTTAACACACTAAAAGATATATCAAATTTCAAAAGTTGGATATGTGTTATAGCTTTAAACTTGACAAAAGAATATATAAAAAAGAACAGCAAATTATATTTTATTGAAGATTATGATAATTTAAATCTGAAATCCGATAATCTAGAAAATGAAATTATAGAAAAAATCGATAACCAGGAAAAGCTTAATAAAGTAAAATATGCACTTAATAAAATAAATCAACATCACAAAGAAATAATAATATTAAGATACTATGAAAATATGTCATATATAGAAATTGCAGATAAACTTAATATTAGTGTTGGTACAGTAAAATCAAGACTTAACAGATCAAAGAAAGAAATCAATAATCAAATAAAAAGGTTAGAAGAAGAAGGTGTTTATCATGTTGTATAACGAAGAGTTCGATGCATTGATAGAAAAAGCCTTAAAAGAAGAGCTAGAAAACATTGATATTGATTATGAAGAAGTAGAGAAAGAATGGAAAAAACTACAAATTAAAAGACAATATACTAATAGGTATAGATACAAAAATATTACTGCTGTTGTAGCTGTAGTACTAATATTATTATTTGTAATTCCTTTAACTAATAATCAAGTTTATTCATGGAAAATGTTCAATATATTTGATATATATAATAATAATAATAATAAGGTTATTAGTGAGACATCCTCTACCAATAAAATTATAGTAAATAAGGATTCTACTAAAAGACAGACTACTTTAAGCGATGCAAGAGATATAATAGAATTTGATTTTAAAACACTATCTTTTGAATTACAGGATATATCAGTATTTGGCAGAAAAAAAATAATTCTTAACTATACTACTGAAAAAGGAACCTTATCATTTATTCAAAATATAGATGGAGTTGAATCCAGCAAAACTATAAATGTGTTAAGTGATAGTGATATTAATATTTTTAATAATAACCATATTGTTTATAATTATATAAATATTAAAAACAAGGCAACTAAAATTATATGGAATAATAATGGGGTTAATTCAACACTAAATATAAAATATTATATTAGCTTAGATGATGCAAAACAACTAATTAAATCATTAAAATAAGTGACTATTTAAATAGTCACTTATTTAATATACGTTAATTGAATTTGTGTAACTAATGTCTGTTTCAGTAGACCCATTTAAAGTTGCTTTATGTATTGCATAGGCACGATATTTTCCTGAAGAGCTAGGTGTTATAGATAAGTATGACGTAGAATAAGTGCTGTTGTATTCAATATTAATATCACTAGCTACGCTAACCCACCTGTTATTATCATATTTTTCAATAAAAACCTTAACATATACACTATCAGATTCATCAAAAGTGTTTGTATAAGCACTAGCTACTAATTCATTATCACTAACATAAAAATTTATTGAACATCCTGAATCATATAAATTTTCATTAGATAATGTACTGTTTACTATTGTACCATCACTTAAAACAATAGCACTTTCTGTTTCACAGAAAGACACTATACTGAATAATAATAAAACATTAAAAATAATTAACAAAGATATTAATTTTTTCATAATTACAACTCCTTTATATATTGGATTTTATTTCATTTAATATAGATTAATTAAATAAAAAAATGTTCCAATTTATTTATAAAAGTTTTTATAAATAAATTGGAACATTTTTAGGTTTAGTACATCTATATTTATGAGAAGATTTTTAAAGTAATACAAAAATAACTATATTTTCATTTATATACTACTGTATATCTTTAAGAATATAGAGAAGATAATGAAATGCACTATAAATTTGAAATTCATATACAAGAATTATTTAAAGGAGGGAAAATAATTGTTTAGCAAATCAAATCTTCAATATACAAAACTACTATTACTTACTTTATTTGCAATATCAATTATTTATTTTAAGCAAAATATCGTTTCAATAATATTAATAACACTATTAGTAATCGAATTTATGATAGAAACGTATTTATACGAAAGGCCAAAGTTATTAATACGAGGTATTTTATTAACTATATCACTAATAATTATTTACGTATTAGCTTATAAAATTCTATTTTAATATTTAAAATAAGAAAACTAATTAATACTTAAGAATAATTATACGAAAGGAGGTGAACTAAATGAAGAAAGCTTTAATATTAATGCTTGTTCTTGCAATGGTATTTTCTACAACTGCATCATCCTTTGCATGTGGTTATCATGATTCTTGGGATATAACAGATACTGATTATGGAGACACTGCATCAGATGCAGCTACAGCAACTGCTATAGCAGGAATATTAACTGGAGTTGCTGGTTATGGAGCAATAGCAACTTGGATGGGTGTAGCTTCTACAATTGAAGGTTTATCTGGTGAGTATTGGACTGCGTACTACAAAAAAGAAACCCATACTTCCCCTGATTTTTATGCATACCTTTGGAGAACAACTTGGTATGAAAACGAAAATTATACAGGGCAGATAGACGATCCAGTATGTAGTCAAGTGTACTACATAACAGCTAGAGTAGCTATGTAAATTATATAGTGGGTAAGACTATATAATTTACTAGCTCCATAAAATGAAGTGCAGAAGTTTTTGGGACTGATTTGATTAAATGAATCAGTCCCAAATCATATATCTTTTAAATTAATTATATCATAATAAAAAGAATTTAATACCAATAGAGTTAAGGATGATAATTATGACTAAAAAAACTGTGAAGTTTACTATTTTTATAGTATTAGCAAGTTTAATTGTTCTAATCTTTACATGGAATGCTTTTAATAATACTAATACAAATAATGAAGTTGCAATTAATAATAAGGCTAACTTAAAAGACAATAATGTAGTTTTAGAAATAGACAACACTAAAATAAGCAAAAAAGAATTTGAAAAGACAAAGTTTTACTACAATCTTGACAATAATAATGAAGTAGAAAAAGTACTAATGGATAATTTAATAATTAAAAAATTATCTGAAAAAGAAGGAATTAACCCAACTGAAAAAGATGTTGTTCAATATATTGAAGAGATAAAAGAAATAATTAATAGAAATCCTGAAGTAAGGAAAAATTTTAATGAATTTCTAGATATGATAGGGCAAAATGAAAAAGAATATTGGAAAGACACAGAAAATTTAAAGAGATATAAGGATGCTTACATAATAGGAAAATATAGAGACTTAGTTAGTCAAAAATTAGTACGCGAAAATCCAGAAATTAGTCTAGAAGAATTAAACCACTTTACCAGTGAAGAAATAGAAAAAATTATCTATAATGCTAAAAAACAATTGAATATAAAACGGTACTATTAAGATAATTCCTTTTTTATTAGGCCTAGACCCAGCAAATGTGTCATTATCTTAACTAACAAAGATGAATGCCTTTAAATTTAAGAAGTTCATCTTTGTTAGTTAAGATAACTGCATGGATGCTGGGTCTACCCCTAGTATGCTCATAAACTAATTGTTTGAATATATAAAACCAAAAAACTCTTAGCCATATCTAAGAGTTTTTATAATCATCTTTGTAATGAAGTGAATTTTGTTAGCTCTATTATTGCAATATTTTTTATTAAAAAAATAAAATTTTTCTTGTTTATCATTATGTAATGTGCCTTAAACATAAATTCATAAAAGTGATAAATAGATTTGGTCATAATTAATTTTAACTATTTTTTTCAATTTATTTTTATAAATCTAGGAGGGATTTGAATTTACTAACAACTTCATTGTACTTATCTTTACTTATAACGCCGATTTTATTTATTAAATGTTCATTATTGATGTTAGTTATCTTATCTAGCACAAAATAGTCATTAGGATCTATCTCCAGCAAGTTTTCACCTATAAAGATAGGCAGCTCTTCTAATCTAAGTCCTTTATAGTTGTGGCTAGTGATAGGCACTATTAATACGGTTTCTAAAGATTTATTAACATTTAAGACTAGCACTTTTTCAATATACCCTAAAGTTGGATATCTTCCTACATTAAATTGAGCTTGATATATTTCTCCCTGTTTTGGAGATACCTTTTGATTCAGCAAATCTTTATATATACCTTCATGTCCAAACCAATCTGGATGGCTATATCGTTTTTCATCATCATCCCAAGTCATCTTAACTTCCCTTAAGCTTCCTTCTGGCATTCCTGAAGGATAATAAGAAGGAGAATAATACTCTAACCATCTTAAATTTCCTTCTAATTGGCTAGGTTCACCTTTTAATATATCATCATGAAATATTTTATCAAAGAAACATAGTCTTATTTTAGAAGCTATATCTTCAATAAAGTTTGTTACACCAATACCTACGTCGTCCGCTTTAATAATAATTGTGGCCAATTTTCCTTCTTTCATATCATGTTCCATACCAACATGCACCTGAACTTCACATGTATAAACAGGAGTATATTGGTCTTCATTTGGTACGAGTGTAAATGAAGTATAGGGAAAATAGAATCTGTAAATACCAGGATGAAACCAAATTGATTGTTCTTCTAGAGCTTTCTTTTTAAATGCATCAAAGATTTTGTTAATCATTCAGCCACCTCATCTGTTATAAAATTTTTTAGATACTAAATAAGAACCTTAAATTTGGATAATTATATTATTGAATTATAATAATTGTTAAATTAAGTATATCATTACTAACATCAATAGAAAAGTGTTCACATAACTAGTATCCGAACACAAATTTTCGACTTATCTTTCTCCCTATGTCAAATATTGTATTCTTTCTATTCTCTTCTGGTATTGCTTTAGCACTTGCTTTTTTAAATATTTCTATCTGATTATTTCTCCTTTTTCTATGATAAATTAATATGCCTATACCATATGTATCAACGATATCCAATAGAAGCTTAGTTTTGTCATTATAAGGATAATAATACCTATTTTTATATAGAAAATTATAACTCCGGTTGGCATCTTCCTGTTCCAGGACAAAATATAATTGATTGCTGTAACTTAATAATTTTTCCCAATCCTTCTGAAGCAAGTATTCTTCTTTATGTAGATTATAATCTATCATAATAATATCATTGTTCTTATTATATCCTGCTACTGGAGCTTCACCGTTACCTATAAGGGCTACTCTCTCTACAGCTACATATTCGTTGTCAAAAAGATATTTTAAACATTCTTGGTTCATATCTGTAATCAATTTTATTTTTCTATTGTCCTGGTACTGAGTATATTCATCTTTAATATTTAGATAATCTGTTATTGGGTTGCACTTGATACTTTCAAGAAGTTTTACTGCTTCAGTCTTTGCTAATTGAATTTCTTTAAGTTCATTTTTAAACTTAGATATTTCTCTACTTATATTTGCATCTAGTCCCAAAGGGGTCCAAAATATCCATTTAGGATACCTTCTTACTTTTTCACCGTTCTCTAGGCGCTCTTTTAGGCTATTTATAAAGCTTTGTATATCTCTAATTATTGCTATTTTATATCCATAATGCTTTTTATCCGGAGTATATTCTATAACTCCATGGAGCTCATCCTCCCAATTACTATCAATTTTTCTTTTAAGTGCTATACTGCCCTCATATAGCCCCAAATGGTCTTCTAAAAAGCTTTTAATTCTTTTATTGCCACATTTTATTATAATACTTAATACTTTCTTTTGCGTAGCTTTATTATCCTTTAGCTCCTGGATCGCAGCCTCAATTTCTTTTTCTTCCGTAGTATGTCTTTCAAGTTCTCTATTAACTCTATTTTCAGTCCTGGTCATTTCTTCCCTTTTTCTTTCTAGAGCTTCAATCATTCTCTTAAAATCATTTCTTTTGATTTCTGTATTAACTGCAGTTAGTATTTCTTCTAACCCTTCATAATCGCTGGTTTTAAATAGACTCGATAATACAAGTACCTTTAGTCCTAAGGTTTTCATTCTATCCCAAGCTTCATTAGTTAGATGGTCCTTTGACTGATTTATATAATTATTAAATCGTGATAATCTTTTTACATTGTTTATAGATATATCTAGTCTTTCAGCAATTTCATCATGACTAAAACCTTCATTTAGCATTTTTATAGCATCAGTACTTTTTTTATCTTTTCCAGTAATCATAAACAATCCTCCGCTATCCTTATAAAAGTATCCGGAGCACTAAAAGCCCTGGATTAATTTTTGATTAGCTCTTCTAACAATAGAGAATGAGAGTTTATCTTTAACATAATTCTCAATAGGGTTTGTATCGGCTTTTTTTATTATTTTCAGACTATTACTATCTTTTTCAAACAATAATATTCCTACTCCTGAACCATCTAATCTTTCTAATATCTTATTTTTATTAAAGCTCCAGGAACCAAATATAAAGTAGAACTGATTACAGTAATTCAAGTACTCCTTCCACTTAGTGTCCTGGAGAAAGTCCTGCATCGATGCCTTGGCCTCAATAATGATCATATTGTTATATTTATTGAATCCAGCTATATCAACACGTTTATTATTATCAAGAACTATCTCATTTGAAGTAATATATCCCTCACCATAAAGATACTTCATTGCCTCATGCTCGAGTATACCGTGGTTAATAATCTCTAAATCACTGAAGTAATTGCTATAATCCTTAGCGTCCATGAATCGAGAAACTGATTGCTCCTTAAGGGCTTTGATTCTTCTTTTTATTTTTCTTCTTTCCTTCTTAAGAGTATTTATCTCTTGTTTTCGTTCTCCTATTGTATTTTTAAGGTTTGAGGTAACATCTTCAGCAAGCTTATATCTCTCATTAGGAATATTGTAATTATAATAAATCATAGGGAGATCATTTTCATCCCAGCTAATCTTTTCTCCGGATTCAATTCGAATATTAGTATCAGTTTTTAAAGCTTCTATATTCTCTACTATCCATACTTTTCTCTTATTACAATACCTTATTACTCTATCTCTTCTTAAATCTTGCTGCCATGAGTGATATAACCTTTTTAATAGAACCACATCACCTTTACTAATTCCTAAGTGGTCCTCTAAAAAGTCCCTGGTCCTTTTATCACACTTGCCTATGAATTTAGTTGCTTCCTTTAATTCTTCTTCACTTTCCTTAAGCTCATGGAGCTTCTCTTCTAATATTTTTTCTCTATCTTCTAATGCAGTAAGTTCTTGATCCGTATAGGTTTTTGCAGTTTCGAGAGATTCCTGCTTTTCTTTGATTACTCCAGGTAGTTTGGCCAAATCGCTTCTTTTAATATTTTCATCTATCATAATCAGAATATCATCAAGCAGCTCATATTCATTATTCTTAAATAGATCTATTAAAACCAAAGATTTTGTCCCTATAGCTGCAAGTTTATTTTGTGCTGCAACTGATAATTTCTCCTGGGCCTGAGTTAATATTTTATTGTACCTAGAAAGTCTTTTAATATTATTTATAGATATATTTAATTGATCTTCTATTTCCTTGTGTCTATATCCTTGATTTAGCATTTTTAATGCTGCTATACTTTTTTTATCATTTCCAGTTATCATAAGTACTCCTTCATCCCAAAGTGTTCGGGACACTTTTATTTTTATTATATCATTATTTTAAATATAAAAAAATCAGGTTCTAAAAAGATTTAACCTGATTTAACACATGCACATCTATTAATCCTATAATTTGATTGGTTTCAATACATATTCTAGCTCTGCTCACAAGGCTTATAATAATAATCATATTCCCCAAGATGGCATACTCCATTTAAATAATAATCTTGACATTTATCGTGTAGGCTCTCTATCAATACCTTTTTCACATTAAAGCTCATAATATTTTCACCTTTCACTCGAAACATCCTAGTATCCAATTTTACGATTCATTTTATTTTAATGACAATAGTTCTTTTAAAACCTTTTGTGTATCTTCAGTATCTTTATAACCTGCTTTTTCTAACTCTGAAGAAATAACCCCAAGCATATATGATTTTATTAATCTTTCACTATCAAGTTCTTCATTTTCCGTTGCTCTTTCCAACCATTCACTTAATCTCCTCATAATTTTCACCACCATTAATAAAATCTTAATTAATAAATGATTATTTTGTCCATGCCACTCCTATTTTAAAATAATCTACAATTTCATTAAGATTATTTTTTTCATTTAAGTTATTAATTTTTTGGCCTTTTTCAGTTAAATATTCAATGCAACATCCAATAAGAAATGCTTTATTTGTATAACAAATTTCCTTCGCTAGAAATTTACTGTAGCCTTTATCTTCGTACCAACTCCAAAAATAATCTGGCATATTTTAGCCTCCCTAAAATCTTAATTATTTATCAATCTATAATTCTTGTATTAGCAACGACATTATTTGATTAGCATAATTCTAGTTCCAAAATAGTTATTAAGTCATAAAATCCTATTTATTAGAGTTTAGATAGTCATATCTATTATCTTTAATAAGCCTGTCCAGCTTAATTTTATCTACCTTAGTGAAGTGAACCATTCTTAGCAATTCAAACTCTTCTTTGTTCTCGGGGTCGTTTATATCCCAATTAAAATCTGTATTATGAATTATGGATCCTATAGCCCCATCCTGTAGTAATTCAAGTTGATATGAAGATAGTTTCAATTTAACTTCTCTTACATCAACTTCAGAACAAATTGATTTAACACCATTTCTGAAATACTTTCTATCAAGTAGTTTATGTAATTGCTTTGTATGGTATAGCTCCATAAGCTCATCATATAACTCTCTTACATCATCAGCATTTTTACAGTTATTTTCATCAGCAAGATCAACAACAACATTTTCTTTGATTCTTTTCCAGAATTCTTTACTCCTAAAGCTAATACCTTCGGGTCTTTTCCAAATATCTAAATGCCATCCATCTTCATCCCTACATGCACGGACGTTTAATTCTTCAATCTCTTTTAACTTTTCAAGTCCATTGATTTGCATGTTCTACCCTCCTATCTACTTACTTCTACTCATTGATATCTTTCTATAAATACTTATTACTGCTTTATTACTATTTTCCCATTCTTTATCCTGCAATAAAGGTATGTTAAAACTTTTTTCCATAAGAGTCATTAACTTTGCATACTCTAAGGACTTGCTATAATTACTCAAATCTGATTTTAGAATTCTTTCATATTCTTTATGTATTGAAGCTAGAGTATTTTTTTTAGAAAAAATAGTTTCTCACCTCGATTTAACAATAATATAAATAGATAATCAATTTTTATTACTAAATATTAAATTCTGAATTAAAAAAATTTACAAATTTTTCACTATTTTCTTCACTTAACACAATATAATTTTCTTGAAATTCATCAGTTTCAACATCGTAATAATACCTAACAACGAATATGTTACTAGTCACATTGCTTCTTACAAAATACATAGCCGTAAAGAATTCACCTTCATCTTCTTCAGACGCTTTTTCCATGTCAAAAAATTCTTCGTGCTTAATAAATCTTTTTATCTCTAGCTCTGTCTTTTCAATAAATTTATTAAAATTCATACCTTTCATATAAAGGCCTTTTTTTTCATCACCATAATAGCTTTCTCTCTCATATCCAGGTATTACAATTTTTTCTTCAGATCCAGTATAGGTAAATTTATTTGTCATACATATTCTCCTTTCAATTTATCTATTTATTTGGGGAAGTCCTTTTTTAATAAGATAGTCGTTCACATCATTTTCTTTAAAAACCCAAACTTTACTTTTCTTTTCGCCAACGACAATTCCATCGTTTGCTTGTTTGTTAATATATTGGACAGAACATCCTACTAAGTCAGCTACATCTGCTGCATAGTATATACTTGCTGGACTACCTGCTTTAACCGCCAATATAATTTCACCAATAGGGGTATCAAAGAAGTTCCAATCAACTAATATTTTATTGCTATAGGGGTGTTTGAATAAAGAGCTAATAATATGCTCCACTAAATCTAATCCATCATCAAGTTCTTCACTAGCAATATGATACAGTTCTTCAAAGTCATCCTTAGATAAATTGTTTATTTGAGACAATACTTCATTCACTTGTTGGTCATATTTTTCTTTAGAGTAAAACAATAAAATCACACACCTTTTATTTATATTTAAAGGGATGGGATACTTTAAATGTATCCCTGTTCTCTTAGACTTCTATAAGAATCTTCTCCAACTATTATGTGGTCTAAAAGTTCAATTCCTAATATTTTTCCTGCTTCTTTAAGGCGTTCAGTTATTTCAATATCCTCCTTTGATTCTATAGTATTTCCACTTGGATGGTTATGACTTATTATTATACTTGCTGCATTAGTTTTAACTGCTAGTTTAAAAACTTCTCTTGGGTGAACAATTGATGCATTTAATGAACCTATTGAAACAGTATGTATTTTATTGATTTGATTTTTTGTGTCTAAGGTAATTAATATGCAATGTTCTCTATCGTCGGCTCCTATTAACGCTTGCAATAATTCTACTACATCTCTAGGACTTTTAATTTGCCTAGAAGGAAGGTTGACCTCCACCTCCTTATCCTTTATTAGTTTTAGTGAAACAACCTCAATGCTTATCATTATTATACCCCTCTCATTTATTATTTACAACTAATTATTTAATATGTTCAACTTAATTATATTATAGCTGTATAGTTTAGCTTTGTCAATAAAAAGTTTAACATATTCAACAATTGTTGATAATTTACCTATAGAAAACTCCCCAATAAGTCATGCTTAGTTATTGGGGAGTCTTCTATTCAGCCATCTAGGGGTACCGGCAACACAACCTACTTATTTTAACTAAAAAAGATCCAATCCTTTAAAATTTAGTAATCTATTTATGCAAAATACCATTCTGAAGTAATAATTTCTGACCGTTATCAGAATTATGACTTGCAGCTATCTTCAATATTTTAATGCCATCAACAGGTACTTCTATACGTACTACATCTAAACTATCAGGTATTTTTACTTCTTTCAGTACTTTCTCATTTCCAATAAACTTAACTATGGTATTAGAGTAATCCCTATCAAGGGTAGTATTATCAATGGCCAATTCAACTGTTAGTTTGCTATACATTTTTCCTAGTAAGACTTCTACTTTAGGTTTTGATGTACTAAAAAATCCTTCTCCACCATCAAATTCTATAGTATTCATTACTATTTTATCTTCTTGATTCCTGAAGTACATTCCAGTATAAGAATGTAGATTAATATTTACAGCAGAAAACATATCCTGATTCTTAATAATAAAATTATCTAATGATTCTTTATCTAGTTCATACTCTTTACCATCATTTAAATCAATATTTGTCCTAAGATCTTTAAAATATAATGTTAAGTATTTAGTATCCTTTTGTATTTCTGGTATTTTAAAAGAGAAGCTAAAATCATGTTGGAAACCTTTTGTGAATTCTTTATTGAAATAATTGGTAAAAGAAGCTTTGCCAACATTCTTTCTAATTGGGTCATATAGATAGCAGAGAGTATCATAGCTATAATTATTTATCTCTTCTTTTGGTGTAAAGACACCTTCAACTGTAACTGTTATATTGTTCATAAAATCTTTCTTATGATCAAATATAAGTTTATTAATCTCAACTTTTTTAGTCTCGTCTTCCAAGACTATTTTTGTGTTAAGCTCTTCTGTTGTATATTTGTAAACAGAAGGTATTGTATGTGAGTCAATTTTTGAATTTTCGTACTTAAATTCATTTATTTCTGATGAATCAAATGGACTTATATAACTAAATTCTTCAATTAAAACACTTGTATCATCTGTCAAATATCCAAAACCAATAACATAGTCACCATAGTTTCTAAATTCATTTGGACTATTATCTACATGATTACCATTTGATAAAGCAACATTAGCTTTTATGTTTATCTTCTTGACAGCTTCTTTATAATCTCCTTCAAATTTATAAAAAGCATATACCCTATCTTTTCTTCTTCCTTCTCCTAAAAAAGTAATCTTTCCATTACTATCTTCATACATTAAACTGTCTCGTTTTATTATATCTATAGGTATTTCAATATACTTTGCTTTTTCTTCACTTAATTTTTCCTGAAGCAATCTTATATCTGTATTTATAAGTTCAGGAAACAATTCCTTTAAATCGTATAATTCATATAATATAATCTCGGAATCATCAAATTTTATATCTTTTAAAGTTGTTTGGAAATCTGCTAAAGCAGTTTGAATAATTTGATTCTTAACATTAGTTTCAATACCGTTACGTGCTTCCTCAAGTTTCTTAACTAAATTTGTATTGGATAAATAATAAAAATCATCTTCTAAATTAGTTATTTTCTCATGAACTTCTTTAACCTTTTTTATATTAGTTACTTCATAATTCAAGTTTTCTACCTCTTCAATGGATTTATTATAATTATCTTTAATAGTCTCAATGTTCTCAAGAATCTCTAGAGTGTTTTCCAATGAATCTTCTGCATTACCAATTTTAACTTCACCGTCTTCAAGAGAATTAATATCTATGTCCATAATATCTTCATAGTAACCAACAGCTTTCTCAAAATCCCATTGATTAATTGCTTCTTCAGCAGAATTAATGAGATTATTATATTTTCCTTCCGAACTACAACTAGTGCTAATAACTGCCATAAACAATACTATAATAATAACAAACACTTTTTTCTTATACATACTATCCCACCTAATTTGATTGATTTTTTATTCTTTGACAATATCCAAGTATTGATTGAAACTATACTCGGATTGCTACTAAATATATTTTACAGGCGAACAACAGTGAAATATGTCGAAATTTGTTAGTTCGACTCATTTTTTTCTAAGGTAGGTTTTTGAAAACTACTGCATCTTTTATAACTGGGGTAATTAGAGCATAGCTACAATATATCGTAAAACAATTACCTTTTATTATCAAAATACAATTTAAAAGTATATGAAACATAATTCCCCCATCTAAAATAAATTTAAGTTTGGGAATTTATTTATTGTCCTAACACCATTGTTTATAAAGGTATACTTTTAGGACATGTATATTTTGATATGTTTTTCATGTTTATAAAGCTATGCTTTTTATTTAAAAAACATTTATTAAGTACCTATATACCTTTATAAACAACAATGGTAAAATAATGGTTAGATAATGGTTTTTAATAAAAGGATGTGACTTTAAATGAATCTAGGATATATAAGGGTAAGTTCAAAGGATCAAAACGAGAATAGACAACTTGAAAAGATGAAAGATCTGGGAATTGAAAATAGATTTATTTTTATTGATAAACAAACTGGAGCAAGTTTCGAAAGACCTAATTATAAATCTATGAAAAATATTATTAGAGAAGGTGATCTAATTTATTTGGATGCACTGGATCGGCTTGGAAGAAATTATGATGGAATTATCAAAGAGTGGAAAGAAATTACTAGAAAATTAAATGCAGATATAGTTATTCTAGAGAATCCTACTTTGTTTGATAGTAGAAAATTTAAAGCTATGGGAGATATAGGAAAGCTCATGGAAGATCAATTTCTAAGCTTGCTTTCTTATGTAGCAGAGCAAGAACGTAAGAAAATTAAGCAAAGACAAGCTGAAGGGATCGCTTTAGCTAAAGCTCAGGGGAAATACTTAGGAAGACCTAGGATATCTCTAGATACTTTAAATAAAAGTCAACTAGAAACACTTAATACTTATTATTCTAAATGGAAAAATAATGATATTACAGGTGTTAAATTTATGGGAATGCTCGAACTCAAAAGAAATACTTTTTATAAGATTATTAAAGAATATGAAGATAAATTAAACTCTGAAGTTGCTTAGAGTATAAAAAGAATGGAGTATTAAAATGAGTAATGAAATATTAGATAATAATTATATATATGTACTCTATCCTGAACTTATAAAATTTCCCCAAATAATTAAAGTATTAGTAGATCATAGATGTAGTGATGGAATAACATATATTACACAAAAACAAATATCAAGTATTACTGGAATATCACAGATTGGTGTGCCTAAATATATTAAAAAATTAGCTTTTTATGATGGTTGTGTTGAACAGCTTGATACTGATAAGTACATTGTACATAAAGAAGATATGCTTATCTATGGTCCAGTAAGTAAAGTGCTTAGATATACTAAGCACTGTTTTGTAGATGAATTTTTTGTGAATTTGAAATTTAAAGAACAAGTCAAAACAACAGAAATGACTAGAGATGCAACATTAATGTCCAAACATTATTTTGTGCAGCTCATTAAAAAAATTGATGATGCACAGAAATCTAATCCTGAAGCAAATATAGATACAATACTAAAAGAAAAGTTTGAAAAATATATTAAATGGAAAAAACAAAAAATTGTGGACTATAGAAAATAAAAACGTATTTACAAGATCAATTTGTAAGCATATACTACAGGTAATTGTAAAAACACAAAATAATATTGTATAAATGTTGAAAATTGTGGTATATTATAAATAAGAAAACCAATGTGCGAGACAATGGTTCTTACAAAAAAAAGAAAAGAAGGTGTTACAGGCACCTTCTTTTCTTTTTGCTTATTTTACAGCTTTTATTAATGTAGCTAATGCTGTAATTAGAGCAGCACATGCTGTCAAGATTTTTACTATGTACTCTGCTCTGTTTTCTTTTGTACGAGACAATTGTCCTCACCTCCTTTCCTATCGAAAGGATACAACTATTATAACATTAATAGATAGAGTTATTAAAATTTCTGTTCGCATAAAATTTAAAAGGTGCATTGCACCTTTTTAGTATTTTATATTAAGAATTAATCTGTACTTCCATACCTTTTAGTCAATGAAAATATAAATAGAGCCATTAAAACAATCCCTAACATAGATTCGATTCCTGCTAATATCTTTGTAATGCTATATATTGGAAGGATATCACCATAACCAGTGGTGGTAAATGTAATAATCGAAAAGTATAGATTTTTACTAATTGTACTGAGGATAGTATCTGTTTTTATTAAATTTAATGAATCATAGATATGAGATAAATCAATTAGTGTATATAAAACTCCAAATACAAACCATATAAAAATAGCTGAAAAAACTGTATTTAATGGTCTATAACCATAGCCAGTTGTAAGTCCCATTAATCTATGAACATTTTTTGGTATCCAACCTTTTATATGTTTAGTCTTTTCTCTCATATATTGATATCCTGCAGTTGCATATAGCTCATCATCTATATTATTTTTTGCTGATTTCATAATTAATTGATATGTCTCAAGTCTATTATTTTCAAAGGACTCTAAATTCAAATTATAAGTATTTACTATGGTTGAGTAATCCATACTCCATCTTTTAATCTTTACATTATTTCCTATTAAGAATTCGGATATATTAGACCTATGCAGTGATATATCCCCAATATCTGATAAACTATTAAATCTATCAATATTTGATTCTTTTAATTGTAGAAGATGATTTATTCTAGCTTTGTAATTTCTAATTTGAAAATTTGATATAGTTACCTTTTCTAGATTAACACTTGAACATGATGAATATATCGCTAATTCATCAATTCTTGAATTATTTATTGTTAAATCATATTGCTCTTCATTGATATCTTCTTCTTTTTTTCCTAGCATAGTTCCTAAACCAAAATTCAAACTTTCTATATTAGAATTATTAATTCTAACTCTAGACTCTTCTATATCCATCCTTCCGCAATTCAAATTATTTATAACCCCATGGTCACCTATCCCCACTATAGTAACAATGTCAAAAGATAATGGTGTACTTGTTCTTCTGTTAGTTATACAGAAATAATCAAAATCTTGAACATGAAATATTCCGTTATTCCCACCAGGCATATCTACCCATATACCATAAATATCTTCTTTATTTAAATCATATTTGCTTAAAGTTTCATCAAAAGTAAGAGAAATATCTACTTCGCCTTGTTTATTAGGCTCTAATTTATCATACTTTAAAGTAATATGATGATTATCTATTATTTCCTTGCCTAATACTCTAACTTCAATAGGGATCATATTTTCCTCCAAACGCTTATTCTTTATATTCTTCTATGTAAAGAATTATATCATTTTCAAGAACTTTCGCATACAAAGCCTTATTGTATATAGATTTTAAGACTAATTCCTTATACTTTGAATATAAAAAATATAGCACCAAACATTAGTTCTTGAATGATATAATAAATATATAATATTTAAGGGGTGTGGCCATGGATTATCCTTCTCTAACAAAAAGACAAAGGGAAGTGCTAAATATAATAAAAAATCAAATAAATGATAAAGGGTATCCTCCTACTATCCGTGAAATTTGTGCAATTACTGGTCTAAAATCAACATCTACAATAGCCGGTCACCTGGATAATCTTGAGAGAAAAGGATATATAAAAAAGGACTCTACCAAGCCCAGAGCTATAGAAATTTTAAATAATACCGTTAGTAATAAAGGTAACGAAATTATTAATATACCTATTGTTGATTCCATATCATTTCATCAAGATTGTTTAAATATAAAATATAAAGACATAACCTTCCCCATGCCTGGAGGTTATATTGATGTTAGCAAAGAATACTTTGTGTTAGAAATTAATAGTAATACTGAAATAACAGGTATAAAAGAAGGAGATTCTGTTCTAATAGAAAGAAAGGAAAACCCGGAATTTGGTGATATTATTGTAGTTGCTAAAGAAAAAGAATTGATATTTTTAAGATGGGATAGCGAATCTTTTAATCAGAGTTCATTAGATTATGAGATGCAACATGTAAATTATAAAGTAATAGGAAAGATAACAGGTGTTTTTAGGAAATTGTAAGATTAATACTATCTTCTGCTAAAGTTTATTTGATACAAATAAATAATAGTCTAGTCATGTTTAAAGGTTTCTGATTATCCAGGAACTTTTTTATATGGTAAAATAAGTAATACAAGTCGTTTAAAATTAGAAAAGAAAGATTATCGATATAAGTTAAACAAAAGGGGTAATTATATGTCATTGAAATCTATGTTAAAAGGTAAAACTGAAAAAGATAAACAATTTCAAAAAATTTTAAAAGACATAATTAATCCAAGACCATCATTTACTACAATATCAGGAAGAAAAGCCTTTTCTGCCGAATACGAAATGTTAGCACCATATTCTCTAAGCAATCCATATTTGGCAACTCTTGTAGGTGCTGGATTTGATTATCTGGCCAGATTCATGGTAGCTAACAAAATTAAAAATTCAAGTGATAAAAAGCTTGCATACAGTCATTTAGTGGCGGATCATGGACTTAAAAAGTTAGAAAGAATGATAGGAAAGAGAGATTATAAAACTCTTGATAAAAAATATTCTAAAGGCATAAAAGAGTGTAAGCAATTTATTAATAATAAAAAAAGTAGTTTTGATGAAATTATTAATTATGCAGGTTATTTAGCTTCGCTTGAGTTCATTGCTAGGTCAGGCATACCACCTCAAGATATTAAAAAAAGTCTAATAGATGATACGGATACAGAAGTTATTAATGACTTAAGAATATTGTGTAATGTATTTGAAGATAAATTTATAAATTCAGGATTTTTAAATGAAACAAGTAGCGTATTATTTAATCCTAGATTTGGTATTGGCTCAATGTGCTGTGGAGGAGCTGATGCAGATATATTTATAGATGGTACATTATATGATTTTAAATGCACCAAGAGTAAAGGATACAGTTGGACCGAATGCGCTCAAATTCTTGGGTATTATTTGCTAAATATTATTGATATTAGGTGTGGCGGTCAAGGAATGGGAATAGATAAATTTGGGGATGTACACAGAATAAACAGATTAGCATTTTATAAAGGCAGATTTGGAGAAATAGAATATATTGACATAGATCTATTAGATGATAGTAAAGTTGAACAAGGAATAGAAGAATTAAGAAAAATGTGGGATTTGAAATTTATTTGATACAGTTTAATGCAGTTAATTATCATTACTTATAATGCATCATCAATATTACGATTAGCTTCATTTTAACTAAAAGGAGATTTGTATGGCGAGAAATAAAGGTTATATTACAGGTAGTATTTTCGCTGGAATAATAGTTGTTAGTTTACTTATAAAATTCTTCCCTCCACTATTTATGAATATATTAAATAAATTTTAGATAAGTAATTCGGATATTTTGAACAATCGTAAACTGATTGAGATTTAAAACTTATATAAACCAAACAGATGAAATACATATTAATTAGTGCCATAAAAAAAGTGAGAGCTCGAGTATATTGAGCTCTCAAAATGTATATATAACTAAGGGGTTAACTAATTTAAATAACTTAAGATTTACTTTAAGTTATAGGTCTTGCATAAGACTTTCAATATCATATTCTGCAGATAAACAGATGTATTCTCCACCTTCATATTTGGTTTTATTACTCGTTTCTGAAACATATGAGCTGCAGCTTGATCCCTCCTGGATATCCTTTAAGGATCTATATATTGGGCAGTATATACTACCGTCTTTTACTACTTCACCCTTATGAAGACATGAACTGCAATCTTTGTTCTCACAATTGTTACTATGATTATAATTAAAGGGTCTTAGCTGATAGCTATCTTCTCTTTCGTATATCTCAATAGCTCCAATTGATACCAGAGATAATAAAAAGAGCTTGTCATTATCAATTCTAATTAACATTGGTTCTCCTAGATCTTTATCATCCATATAATCAGGATCTTCATCTGAAACAGCATAATTAGCACTTAAAATACCATGTCTTTCATCATAAACCTTTGCAAATATATCTCTGCCTATTGCAAACATAGATTGTTTTCTGGCTGATTCAAGCCTTTTATACCACTCTGTATTCTCACTCTCACACTCTAGGTAGCTATCACCTATTATGATACTTGCAGCTCCACGGATGGAATCTGTTTCCCATATGTAGCCATCTCCTGTACTAATAAGTATAGGCATCTTTGGAACTACCGTAGCAATTTTATCATTGGGATTTACTACTGCTTTTTTATAACTTGGTACATCAATTTTATTCATAACCTGCCTCCCTTTCTAGTAAGCCCATCTATTTCTTGCATATACTGAAATAAGGCTGTCTTTATCCTTTTTCCTTGAGAAAATTACATCAACAAACTTCTTCATGGCTGAGTCGGTTCTTCTATCATCATAGTCTGATAATTGATTACTCAAAAGCTGTCCTCTTTTTTTATGGTTCTCAGTAACACTATAAACACTTGAGTCTTGAGTCCTAGCTTTTTGAGCTGCCATAATAACGCCGTTTGCTACTTTTACGTTGGCCTGAATTTGAGAAGGTTCCAGTGAACCATTAAAGTATCTAAATTCAATTGTATTGGGTTTATTACTTTCGTATATATTAGTAAGGTTTATACCATAGTATCTATTTCTATTTGATGCGTTTCTAGCTAATTCATCTATATCATCCCTGCTGTCAAGTCTGAATCTGCTAACAGCTGCACTTCTGGCCTGGGAAGAAAACTGAGATGCAAACCTGGTGTAGCCAGACCTTACCCTACCTAAATCCCCTCCGGATATTCTATACAGTACATCCTCAAAGCCTGCAACAGTTTTAAAGAATCTCCTCCACCGCTGCCTTGCAGTGTTTAGTGCTTCAATACCAATGTGAACATGCCCCCCACATTTTTGATTCACCTTTGCTCCGTGTCGCTTTGCAACCTCACATATCTTCTCGATGGTCCTCCAGGTCTCAGGTGTATCTTGAAGAACAGGAGAAACTAATTCTCCACCCTTAGAACCACTGCATACAGAACCATCCCATTCAAGCTTCCATTTGCCTGGTATGCTGCGAGCATGGTAAGATACTCTTCTATCTTGACCGACAATGCCAAGTGCATAGAGCTCTCTGGCTATTGCATCCGCATTACCATCTGCAAACTCTAGTTCTATGCCAAAGGTATTACTACTGCCATTTAGTACATTTTCATATTCATATGTAGTCTCGTTATCTCGTGCTATATCTAACATATTATTAAAAACTTCTTCGTTTTCCTCATCAGTATAAAAGAATCCATCATCTTCTTCACTGAATATTAAATTTCTCTCTTCTTCGGCCAGTGCATCAATAGCTCTTAACTCACCTATATCATCATGGGATGATCTATCACCTGAACCACTATCTCCTCCGGAGAGAGAATTAGGATTAGCTCTTCCATAAGAAGAACCAACCGAGCTATTCAATCTATTTGTTACCCTTGATGACATCTCACGAATTTCTGCAGTTTGTGATGAATTTGAGTTAGCTGACTGAGATATTGTACCGCTAGATCTTGTCTTGGGCAATTTCATCCCCCCTTGAAAGTTTATCATAAACTTTACTAAAGTATTTTATATTTCTAGTTAGTAGTTTATTCAAAGGAATATTCCTATCTTGCTCCCTAGTTTCAGATACAGTTCCCCTTCTGCTTTGTATATAGGCTGACTGGTTAAGTATATGGATCCTTTGACCTGCTGAAGACTTAAATACTTCGGCTACTCTTTTCTGTGATACTATACCAGCAATAATAATACTTACATCTCCAGGAATATTCTCACATAGATATCTAAATCCTGGGAGGTATTGTTTCCATATGGTTGATGCCTTAAGGTTTACTCCTACCACCTGAAAGGAAAAGGCAATGAGCTTTATGTTATATCTATTTATGGCTTTAATCCACCTCTTTAGATCCTTTAGGTTATGCCAAGATATATCAGGAACAGCATTAATTCCTTCTTTAATCATTTCATTGTATATAGTAGAGCTTCTTTTTATATTATATAGATGATCTATCCTTGATGAGTCATCATACACGCTAAAGTTAGGGGCAATAACTAATGAAAGGTCCATGGCTTTTAAATCAGGATATATTTCATATCGCCTATCCCATAAGCCTTCTAGGGTTCTATCCTTTACATAAAATTCAAGTACTCCCTTTGTACTATCATCCAGGTTAAGGGCTCTTTTATAACCTTTATTTTTATAGCTCCTTCTTGCCCCTTCTCCATTGCTCGAGAGCATATTGCCCCCATGGATTCCTATTACAGGTACTAAGGTAGAATCTAGTTTATCCTTTAGCTTATCAGGAAGAATAGGAATGTGTCCTGGAAGCTCTATGTCCTTTAAAAATTCATTGCTTAAAAGTTCTAGATTTGCACCGCCAATTCTATCTAGATATTCAAAGGCTCCTGATCTTTTAGGGCATATTGAAAAACACATACTGCAGTTATTACTGCAAAGGGAAGCTTCGCATAAGGAGCAGCCCCCACAGATATCTTTTAAAGTACATTTACTGCAGTCTTTTTTACACAGGCCTGTCATTTGAAATTTCCTCATTAAGGCTGCAGGCAAGCTCTTTGGTAACTTTATCTGAAGCTTTTTTAATTATTTTTCTATGCTCCTTTGATATGTCCATATCCTTTATAAGATCTGCCTGCCTAACTAGGCTCCTGGATAACTTTAAAAATTCAGCTACATCAGGAACTTCGCATTCTTTTCTATCTTTAGCTTTACTCATTTTATACTTCCTTTCCTATGCTGCTTTTTCTTCTTCCACACCAGGAAGATCCTGCTCATATTCATAATTAGTAATAATGAGCTCCCCATACTTTCTTCTTCCTTCATTTGTCTTTGAAACAGAGTAGTTAACCTTAGTTTCAGCAATATTAAAGCCCTTATAAAGTTCTCTTATGTATTCATGATCATTAATAGTAAGTAAGAATTTACCCTTTAGACCTTTTAGTATGCTGCAGAGCTTTTCATGTTCTTCCCTACCAAACTTTGTTTTTGAGTCTATAGAAAACTTAATATCTGTATCTAAATATGGAGGATCACAGAAAAAGAAGCTATGAACCCTATCGTATTTTTTAACGATTACTTTGTAACTTAGATTCTCAATATAGGTATTTCTTAGTCGAACTTTTAACTTTGTAAGATGTTCGGTATTAAATATTTGGGGCGATGGCTTAGTGGTGGTTCCATAGCCAAAGGAATTTCCTTTAGCAGCGAAGCTCTGGGAGACTATATACATATATCTTACCGCCCTTTGAATCTCTGTAAGGGTCTTTGGATCAGCACCCCTATATATATAAAATAAATCCCTACTTGATATTTCATATTTCATGAGTCTTTCAATTTCTTCAGCATGATATTTTAGCATTACAAATAGATTAATTAATTCTCCATCTATGTCATTTACAACTTCTACCCTACTTTTTTCCTTTCCAAAGAATACCCACCCTACTCCAAAGAAAGGCTCAACATAGCAAGTATGCTCAGGAATCCTTTTAATTATTTCTTTTCTTAATCTAGATTTGCCTCCAAGTCTTGGAATAGGAGGCTTTAGGTTAATAACATCTTTCAAATAAATCACTCCTTTTTGAAAGAACACCAGCGTTAATTCAATTTTACTAGAAAAATTTTCATAATCATAGATTGAATACGAACATTTGTTCGTGTATAATATATATCACAAGGAGGTATCTTATGGAAAATGAGTTTCAAATTAACGATTGCCAAATAAAGATCTATAAAGCCCTAAAAAAGTATTATCAGAAGAATGGATATTCCCCCACCATTAGAGAGCTCCAAAAACTTTGCAGCTATAAATCTACAAGTAGCATACATAGTCATTTAAAAAGGCTCGAAGAAGCTGAGTATATCAAGATAGAAAAATATAAATCTAGGGCGATTAAACTTTTATAAGTAAGGATGGGATTATTTTGATTAATAACGAACAGGTCATATTTCACATAGATGTCAACTCAGCATTTTTATCCTGGGAAGCTGTCCATCGTCTTCAGCATGGAGCTAATATAGATCTTCGGGATATTCCTTCTGTAGTCGGCGGTGATCCAAAGACTAGACACGGTATAGTCCTTGCAAAATCAATACCTGCTAAAAAATATGGAATAAAGACAGGTGAGACATTACACGCTGCGTGTAGTAAGTGTCCTGATTTAACCATAGTCGCCCCTTCCTATGGCTTATATTCTAAGTGTAGTGATGCTATGGCTAAACTTCTAATGGAGTATTCTCCTAATATTCAAAGGTTTTCGGTAGATGAATGTTTCTTAAATTTTACTGGAAACAACAAGCTCCATGGAGACCATGAAGCTGCAGCTCATAAAATCAGGGAGCATATAAAAAAAGAGTTAGGATTTACTGTATCTATAGGAGTCTCAAACAATAAACTTCTGGCCAAAATGGGTTCTGATCTAAAGAAGCCCGATGCAGTAACAACTCTTTTTCCTAAAGAGATACGAGAAAAGATGTGGACACGTCCCGTGGAAGATCTTTACATGGTAGGTCCTGCTACAGCTCCAAAGCTTAAAAGAATAGGAATATTTACTATAGGTGACCTAGCTAAAGCTGATCTTACATATATAAAATATAAACTTAAAAGTCATGGAGTTATGATATGGAACTACGCTAACGGGATAGAAACATCTGATGTTAGGGAAGAGAATTTTATTGAAAGACGTGGAGTAGGCAATTCCACTACCATTTCCTTCGATGTAGAAGATAAATATACAGCTCATATGATACTTTTATCTCTTACTGAAATGGTATCTTTGAGGCTTAGGGACATGGGGTGCAGCTGCAGAGTTGTATCGGTGAAGATAAAAACAGATGAATTTAAAAGATACTCCCATCAAAGAAAGCTTTTTTCTGAAACTGACTGCACAAAGGAAATCTATAAGGTAGTAAAAGAACTTTTTAATGAAGCTTGGCAGGGTGAACCAATAAGACATCTTAGTGTAAGACTATCTGAGATCTCAGAAAATAATAGCTATCAAAAAACTTTATTTGATGATAGGAATCTAGAAAAAAACAGAGCACTTGATAAAACTATTGATGAGATACGATTTAGATTTGGAAAAAACTCAGTTATGAGAAGTGTTTTTCTAAACACCAGGATAAAACCACTTACCGGCGGTTCCGGTGATGGCCATCATCCTATAATGTCTAGCATCTTATAAAGTCTTGGAGGTGAACCTGTTGAAGGTTGTTGCTAAACCTATTGAGATGGTTTCCTATACTGATCAGGAGGGAATATTAAAACCAATTAGATTTAGAATCGAAACTGCAGGCGAAACAAAAAAAGTTATAAAGGTTGACACTGTAGTTCATAGAGAGCTAGAAAAGCTCGCTGGAAACAAAATGTATAAGTTCAGATGCCAAAGCATAATAAATGATGTAGAAAAGGTATATGAACTAAAATACGAAATCGATAGTTGTCGTTGGCTACTTTTTAAAATCTAGCTAAAGGACCCTGCATATAGTATTATATAAGTAGCTAAAATACACTCTCTAGCTTAAGGAGGCATTTATGGAGACAAAAAATCATCTTAAGTATAAAGATAAGGTGAAAGAATTAATTAGTAGGCATGGAACCGATGAAACCGATAATTATTTGCTAAATGAATTATCTAACTGTGTTAAGGAAGTAGCTGCCATTAGAGATGAAATTGAAAGACTGAATAATAGTATAAATGAAGAGACCAACAGCGATGAGATGATTCATTTAAAACATGATCTTGAGGATAAAAAAGAGATCTTGGTTGAGCTTTTAGATAAGCTTATGGCTGCAGACATGATGTATATATGCTTTAAGGAATTCACAAATCAATAACAAAAAGAAAGGTCAGGAAATTACTCCTGACCTTTAATTATTCTCTATCTGCAGCTACTTCCTGCATGCTGGAGTGTTCTTTTTCCTTTAAATAACTTTCAATAAACAAATACACTGGATCAATCACTTCTGAAATTTTATAAGGTGATACATTATCAACTGTGTCATAGGCTGTGTGAGTCCATGGAATATTTTTATTACCCTTGGAATCAACATCTGCCCTAATTAATCCTACAGCATTATATCCTTTTTTCTGAAAGGCCTTATCATCACTACAGGATATGGGATAGGACTTAATATTATGGTCGAGGGATTCAAAGTGCTCTTTTAATTTTTTAGCCAACTCACTCTCCTTTGGAGAAGTAATTATTATATTAGATCCCCTCCCAATGCAATCAAAATTTATAATTATTTTATCCTTTAGTTTATCTTCATTTTCCTTTATAAAGGACTTGGCCCCCAATGTTCCCCATTCTTCATAATCTGTAAATACAATTTTTACCCTATTACCTAATCCATTTTCCTTAAGCATCTTTGCCAGTTTGATTAGTCCAACAACTCCACTTGTATTATCATCTGCAGTAAATGGTTTTTTAGGATACAGAATAATAAGCGTGCTTACAACAGCAAGAGCTGATATAACATTTACAACACCATATGGAAGCTCTATAACAATAAGATTACTTGCTATTAGCATAAGGTTCATTAGCACCGGCTTTAAATTGAACATGTACAAAGCCATCAATGCAAATATTAATCCTGTACCAAGTATCTTAACAAAGATATTTCTGTTCAGTTGAAACCTTCTTGAATAGAATGAAAGTATATAATTCTCTCTTGCTATATGTGTGTCATAATGAGCTGTAAGAACAACATCATAGTCATCATTACTACTCTCAATATTTTTAGTCTTAAAGGGTATTATGCCAAATTTACCAATTTTTCTGGCAACAACCTTCATGTCATAATAGTCCTTTAACTCATTAATAATTCCTGTCTGAAGGTCCTTTTCTCCTTAGAAAATATTGTCCTGCTTGTTGTAAGTCTTTTCATAGAGTCTAGCACATAACTTAAATTACTCATTTATATCTCCACCTTTCATTTTTTTATACAGGGCAGTCTAACTTTATCTATAAAGCTTTTATGCAAAAAATACTAAGTGAAAATCATATTAATAGTCGTCCTGGAATAACACTACATCAATATAAATTTTCTAATATAATTTCGGTTCGCGTTTTATTGACCTGTTTACTGCTCCATATGTTTTATTAGGATAACACATGTTTAAAAAATAGATTTCACTATAGCAAATACCAAAATAAAACTTATTATATACTCAATGATTCCTCCGGAGGATATATTAATAGGGAATCTATAATTTTTATCAGTAATTGGATAAAAGAGCTCTATCCCTTGCTTCGTGAGAAAGTCCCCTATTAGATGAGATAGTATACCTATAATAAAGGCATAAATCAAATTATTACTAAAATAATTTTGAAAAAACATAAAAGAAATGATAGAAAGTGAAATCGCACCAGGAATACTATGGGTAAAGGACCTATGGTGGGAAAGTCCTATTATAATGAAAATTAACCCTAGAAAAGATAATGTAGAATGAAGACTGCTAGCCTTATAGAGAAGTACTCCTCCCAGGCCTGAATAGATAATCATCTTTCCCA
>JADQBV010000150.1 GCA_016278415.1 Halanaerobiales bacterium | reverse complement strand
ACGATATTAAGATTATAGATTTATAGGCTCTTGGTGATAAATTATGTCAAACATAGCCTTAATTAGTAAAGCCAGAGTACAAGTCAGAAAATTCTAATTGTATCTTTTCAATAACCTGATCATTATCCAAATTTCTTTCTTCGTTTTCTTTTGGTTTTCCATCTACTAACCTATCAGGTATCTTTACTATAAATTCACTACCTTCACCAGGACTACTTATCAAGTCAATAGTTCCGCTATGCATCTCTACTAAATAACTAACTAAAGACAGTCCAATACCACTCCCACCGCCTCTTTTTGTTATTTGGTCATCAGCCTGTACATATCTCTTAAAAATAGAATCCTGTACTTCTAATGGAACTCCAACCCCAGTATCATTTACTGAAATTACAAAATCACCTTCATTACTATAAATATTAATAACAATATTTCCTTCTTTAGGTGTATATTTTACTGCATTTGATATTAGATTTAACAAAATTCTTTCTATTGCATCTGGATCACAAGCAATAGTTTTCTTATTTATACTAGAATTGATAGATATATTAATACCTGCAGATTCTATATAAGTAGTAACTGAATCAACAATATTATTAATGATTGCTATAATATCATAGTTTCCTATATCAATCTTATATTCGCCCATATCCATCTTAGTACTATCTACAATATTATTAATTAAACGCATAAGGCGATAGGAATTCTGTTTAATTATTTTCAAATACCTACTAGACTTAGTTTTTAATGATATATCTCCAAGCTCTTTACCTAGATATATATTAAGCATCTGCTCTGCTGAGTATATCAAATTTAAGGGTGTCTTTAATTCATGTGATATATTTGCCATAAGTATAGATTTCATCTTGTCATGCTTCTCAAGTCTACAATTCTTTTTTAAAATTTCCTTTTTGTTTATAAATTCTTCAATAAAAATACTATAATTAGTTCTGGCAATGAAAAAGGCCAGAACAACAGAAATAGAACCATTCACTATATAAGTAGTAATTTGAACTGGATCGTCATTTAGAATATACATACCTAGAATAAAAATTAGCAAACTAGAGATAATCATAATTAAACTCTCTAAAGATGTGAAGATAACAAAAGAAGCTATAGCTAGAATAGCAATAATATAAGCTGATATTTGACTATGAATTAACTGTCCATTTATAGACAGTAATAAACACCATAATAGGGTTGAAGTAACTAAATAAAAATAACTTATATTACTAAGAAACTTTAGTTGAAAATGCTCATTAAGAAATATCATAGCATAATAAACAAAGAGACTTAGCAAATAAAGTACATGTAGATATAATAAGTATTTATATCCAGTACTTTTTATTAATAAACTACGATATATAGTAAAATCAATAGTAAGCAAAAGACAAATAAATGTTAATAATACATAAGATATTTTCTTACAATTATTATAATTTCTTGAATGCCTGAGTGCAGAAAGTTCTTCTTTTTCCTCTTTTGATAATTTGTTATATAAATTAGTCAAATTAAACAAACGCACACGTATCCCCCCCATACTCTAGCTATCTTTTCCTTTACACAAGCTTAATCTATTAATTATGAAAAGCGGTTTAGAAAAGTACATATGAAATTATGCAATCAATTGTTTTATATCCATGACACAGTTACTAATTTTTTTATCCATTGGAATAATCTATTAGAAATCTTATGATATGGTGGATATACTTGAATATCTATAAGATCAGATTTTTTTAAAATACTTTTTTTATGACAAAAAGTATCAAAAGTAGCCTTCCCTCCATAAGATCCCATACCACTATGACCAACACCACCAAAGGGTAAATGTTGAGAACCTAAGTGCATAACAGTATCATTGATACAACCACCACCAAATGCTACAACCTTTAGAATCTTATTCTCTAACTCCCTATTATTTGTAAAGAGATATAGTGCCAGGGGTTTAGGCTTCTTTTGAAGAATGGAGATAATATTATCTATATCACGATACTCGATTATAGGAAATAAAGGTCAAAATATTTCTTTTTCCATCAAAGCATCATCCCATGATATATCATCAAATATAGTTGGAGAAATATATTTATCTTCTCTATCAAAATACCCACCATAAATAATCTTACCTTGACTAGAATCCGCCATTTGAGCCAATCTATCAAATTGCTTTTCATTAATAATACGTGAAAAATCTTGACTTTGTTGTGGGTCTTTACCATAGAACTCTTCTATTGTTAATATAATTTCTTTAATAAGTTTTTCTTTAACACTCTTTTTTACCAATAAATAATCCGGAGCTACGCAGGTTTGTCCTTCATTCATAAACTTTCCCCAGACAATCCGCTTAGCAGCATATTTTAAATCAATACCCTCATCTACAATACAGGGCGATTTACCACCCAACTCAAGGGTTACAGGTGTTAAGTTTTCTGCTGCATTTTTCAGTACAATTTTAGCAACTTCAGAACTCCCAGTATAAAAGATATAATCAAAGTTTAGTTTCAGTAAGTTTTGACTAACATCTTTCTCACCCTCTATTATCTTGACGTATTTTTCATCATAAATCTCATTTAAAATATCTGTCATAAGATTAGAACTATAAGCAGAATGCTCAGAAGGCTTGATAACAGTACAATTCCCTGCAGAAATAGACCCAATCAATGGTGGAATTGTTAAGCGTAAAGGGTAATTCCAGGGTGACATAACTAAACTTACGCCATAAGGTTCAGGGTAAATATAGCTTTTAGATGGAAAGTGAAGCATAGGTGTCTTAACTTTTTTAGCTTTAGACCACTTCTTTAGATTTCTAATAGCAAAATTAATTTCCTTAATTATAGGCCCTGTTTCATTAACAAAAACCTCAAATTCAGGTTTGTTTAAATCTTTTTTCAAAGCCTGCTCAATCTCTTTTTCATTATCAATAATTGCTTCTTTCAAAATTTTCAGTTGTCTTATCCGAAAATCTAAGCTTTTAGTAACATTAGACCTAAAGAACTCCTTTTGCTTTAAAAACACATCTTTAATCTCTTTTTCATTTAATACCATATGTAAGCCCTCCTAAAACAACTATCTTTAATATTAGTTGGTTAATTAATTACTTAATCATCGTTACCTATATTCTTTCTTGCCTAAATTTGCACTAACAACAAAACCCTCGTACACCTTTACTCTTTTATCCCATAATTCATAACCACCCATACTAAAACTACTCTAACGTATGCTTCAAGGACTGGTATAGTTGCTGGTATATCAAAATTAACATAGTAAATATTAATTTATTCCACTTAAATAAATCCACCCCTATTACTTTTTTAAAAAAAGATATACTTACACACCCTTTTGTTATTTTATTCTATTATGGTTTATACTTCAACAATTAGTAATTAAATCCTTTTATATTTATATAAAAATTGAGTGGTTTTTTATATAATTTTATTAAATCCCATTATATTCATACAATACTACTACCCTATATTATTTCTTCAGGGTAATACGTAGATATTCAGTATATTAAAAGACTATTTAGGAAATGAATAATCTATATAGAACTCTATAATGTGTAGGCGAAAGGAGATCTTTACCTTTTATGAATAGTAAAAAAATACTTGAAGATAAAGTAATACTTGGTATTTTAGCTGGATTTGTTGGCAATATTCCTAAAGAAATAGTT
>JADQBV010000411.1 GCA_016278415.1 Halanaerobiales bacterium | reverse complement strand
TCATTGAAATAATCTTAGTATTTTCCCTGCTGGGGGGCACCCGATTGCTTAATAATATTACACCAAAATCTAGTTCCAGGTCAAGCCAGAGAGAAGTACCAGTAAAGCCTGTATGACCAAAGGCTGATGAACTGAACAAAACCCCTCCAGATGAACGAAAATTATTAATCAGGTCCCAACCCAATCCTCGATTACTATTAAGTCTTTCAGTCCAATTTCGATAAAGCAATTCAATTGACCGTTCTGATAAAATTCTTGTATCTCTATAAATACCTTTATTTAATAGCATTTGTACGTAAGTAATAAGGTCTTGTAAATTGGAAAAAAGCCCTGCATGTCCACTAACCCCATTAAATGAAAAGCAGTTTTCATCATGCACCTCACCACAAAGAAACCTTCCCCTCCATTTACAGTATTCTGTTGGGGCAAAACTATTTTCAGTACATTTTTTTGTTTCCTTAAGGTTAAAGCCCGTCTTATCCATTGCAAGAGGCTGAAAGATATTCTTGGAGGTATAAAGATCTATTGATAGTCCACTAACTCTTCTAACAAGATCACCTAGCAGGATAAAATTAGGATCACTATATAGTACTTGCTCTCCAATTTTATACTCAAGTGGTAAGTTTAGAATATAGTTAATTTTTCCCTCATAATCAAGTCCCTGATCCCAAAGTTTTACTATTGCTTGAAAACCAGATGAATGGGTTAATAAATGAAGAATTGTTATCTCTTTTTTGTCTGAAGGTATATCCGGATAGTACTCTTGCAAGTAATCATATAGATTAATTTTCCCCTTTTCAACTAAATGCATAATTGCAGTTGTAGTTGAAATAACCTTACTTAAAGATGCCAGATCAAATAATATATTGCTATTCATCTTTTCTTTTTTCTCTGATTTGTGCCAGAGGTATCCATAAGATTGTTGGTATAGTATTTCTTTTTTGTTTACTATCCCCAATACAGCACCTGGAAATGTCCCCTGCTTTATTTCTTCCTCCATAAAGTGATCGATTACATCTGCTATAGACTTCTCCTTAAACTCTCTCACTATATATGCCTCAACTTACTTATATAGAATGCTCAGTAAGTAGAGGGTTTCACCTCCCTATCATTATAGTATCTATGTTTACATAGTGCTATCTAACTGGGATTGAAATAAAGAAATTCCATTCTAAACACCTTTAAAGTTGATTTACTTGATACCATAAACCCGGTCTTCAGTTATAGATTGATTAAATTAAGTAGTTCCCTGACTGTTTTAAATTCATAGCCATTCATTCTTAAGAAATCAATTATACCAGGAAGGGCCACAACGGTTGAACCATTATTTTCTCCCGAATGCATCAGGATTACCGCACCTGGATGAATATATTTCTTGACCTTCTCTAATATCTGTTCCGGTTTGTTATTCTTTTTATCCCAGTCAAAGCTATCAATCGACCAGTTAATAATTTCCCATCCTTTTTCCCCTAGAACCTCTATTGTTTTATCATTAATTGCCCCATAAGGGGGTCGTATATATAGAGGGTAAGTCCCCGTCAACTCTTCAATTAACTCCGAGGTAGAATATAACTCCTCTTCTAGTATTACTTTATTTCCTAAATCACGGAAGTCTGGATGACTCCAGGAATGATTGGCAATCTGATGCCCCTCATCTTTAATCCTTCTAATAATTGCTGGTTCTTCTTGTACACTACTACCTATTAAAAAGAAAGTAGCTATCGCCCTCTTTTCTTTTAATATATCAAGAAGCAGAGGGGTATTTATTCTATCTGGGCCATCATCAAAAGTCAAGGCAACAACCTTTGCTTTAATATTGTAATTCAAATAAAATACCTCTGGAAATTTTTGAGCCTGTCTTTCCACTGTCAACTTGAAATCCTCTAAATATCCAGGCATATCATTATATAACTGTGGCTGATAATCCACAGCAATAATATTTGCTCCATTAAAAAAAATTAGTATCATTACTAAAAAAATACCTACTCCGAATATTAATCTTATAAATTGCATTATATCAAAACCCCTTACAAGGCAAAAGCTTACTTTTAAATCTTTTTCCCCATTCGGTCGCATAAGTCCTACAGCCTTTCTATAAATACCTAATATAATTCCCTTACCCCTTGATTATTAAAATTTAATACCATATTAAACAACATCGTTTTGAATTACTTGCCTCAATAGTCCACCATTTTTATCCAACATCTGAGATGCCTTTTCAAAATCCACTCCATTATAAAACATAACAAGGGCTTCCTTAACCGCAAAATGGCTTTTACTAAGATAATGTGCAGCAACTTCAATGCTCTCTCCTGTTACTGTCATAAAAATCCCTTTTGCTCTTTCCCGCAGTTTATTATTACTTGCTTTTAAGTCTACCATTAAATTGGAGTATACCTTACCTAATTTTATCATTGAAGTAGTTGAAATCATATTTAAAACCATCTTCTGAGCTGTTCCAGCCTTCATTCTAGTTGAACCGGTAATGACTTCCGGCCCTACAATAGGTGTGATCATAACTTCAACTTTCTGTTCTAGTTGTGTATTTTTATTACAGGCAAGCCCAATTGTAGCAGCACCTACATCTTTCGCATGGCAAATAGCCCCAAGAACAAATGGGGTTTCTCCACTGGCAGCTATACCAACAACACTATCTAGTTTATTGATCTTATATTTTTTTATCTCTTTAACACCTGACTCAAACTTATCTTCAATATCTTCTTGAGCCAGAAACATAGCTTTCTTCCCACCAGCTAGAAGTCCAATTACCAGCTCAGGGCTAGTACTAAAAGTTGGTACACACTCCACAGCATCCAGGACACCCAATCTCCCACTGGTCCCAGCCCCAACATATATAAGTCTTCCTCCTCTTCTCATACGAGAGGCAATTATTTCTACAGCATTAGTTATACTGGGGATTTCTGCTTGAACTGCCTTTGCTACTCCAACATCTTCTCTATTTATTATCCTCAAAATTTCATTTGTTGACAATCGATCTATATCCATACTATTCAAGTTTCTTTTTTCTGTAATTTTGAAATCCATTTATTTATTACCCCCTTAACCCTTCAAACTTCCTAGTGTTAACCCTTTTACAAAGTATTTCTGAAAAAATAAAAATACAATTATCATTGGTATAGCAGCTATTGAAGCACCACTCATTAATAATCCATAATCGACCAAATTCCTATCTTGAAGGGTCTTCAATCCAACTGGTAAGGTATATAAGTAATCTTTATTAAGGACAATCAGAGGCCAGAGAAAAGAATTCCAGACAGACATAAAAGTCAGAATACCCAGTGTAGCCAGAGCAGGTTTGGTTAATGGTAAAACAATCTTCCAATAGGTTAAGAACTCTGATGCACCATCAATCTTGGCTGCTTCTATCAACTCAGTCGGAATAGTTTTCATAAACTGCCTCATCAGAAATACACCAAATACCATTGCCAGGGGTGGGAAAATAACTGCTCCTAGGGAACTTTTTAAACCCAATATTCCAATCAAAATAAACATGGGAACTAAAGTGACCTGACCAGGAATCATCATAGTACTAATCATTAACCAGAACAGGATATCCCGCCCGGGGAACTTCTTCTTTGCAAAAATATATCCAGCCAATGAGTCAAATAACAAAACGCCGATAGTTGCAGTAACACTAACTATCAT
>JADQBV010000064.1 GCA_016278415.1 Halanaerobiales bacterium | reverse complement strand
TTTTTTTCTAATGCCTTTTCTAACTGAACTTTAGAGGTAATATCAATAATTACTGAATAAAGTGTTTTCTCTCCATCATCTATAACTGGATAAGAATGAACTTCAACTGTTTTGACTTCATTATTAGCCAAACGGTGTTTGAAAACAAAATAATTTCTATCTTGTTGATATGCCTTCATTCTTTCTTCCGCCACTAGTTCAGGATCAAGAATATTTATCTCCTGGATTGTCATACTTGATAATTCTTCTTTGGAATAACCATAAAAATCTGTTGCTGCCTTATTGCCATACTTAATTTGACCTGTTTCAGCATCAATAATAAGTCTTACCAAACCATGGTTTTCAAATATTTTGCTAAAATCAACGTCTGCATGGGAAAATCCACTAGTAATTAATACAATTAAAATCACAATAGCAGAAATTTTAACTTTATCCAATGTTATCTCCTCCATCTATTAGTCATTATTTTCTTAAATGAGATTATCTTTAATAAGCTCTAAAACTGCTTCTGTAATTATTTTATCATATCTTTTACCTTTATGTCGATGTAGGTGAGAAATTATCTTGTTTTTATCCTGGGCTGTCCTACAGTTTCCTTCATAGATCATATTATCAATAGTGTTTGCAACAGTGATTATCCTGGCTTCAAGTTCTATTTCGTTATCGCGTAGCCCATATGGGTAACCTGAACCGTCAATATGTTCATGATGTTGCAAAATAATCTTACTTAATTTAGTATCTATATCTTTTGTTAAATCTGCCCCATAGATAGGATGCTTTTTATAAAATCTCAATTCATTTTTATTTAAGCTGTCTAACTTACTAGCAATTTCAATTGGTATCATTAATAAGCCAATATCATGTATTCCTGCAGCTATTTCTAAATATTTAGTTGTATTATTCTCTAAATTCAGTTTATCACTTATAGCCAAGGATATTTTTGATACGTTTATATGGTGATTCCTTTTACTAGGGGTTTTATAATTAAATATTTTATTTAGGGCATTTATGTGTTTCTTTATTCCGCTGAAATCAGTTTTTTCATTTTTAGAATCAGATATATCATGAATAGCGGAAAATATATATGTTTTACTATTTATGGTGATCGGCTCTGTAAAAACCCGGACATCTTTAATGCTACCATCAACAAGTTTATGTTTAAACTTATAGGTATTCTGCTGTTGTTTTATAATTTCATTTATTTTGGACGTTATAGTATTATTATCTAAAATATTTATAGAATATATTTTCATCTTCAACAACTGGGACTTGTTATAGCCATAGAAATTAACTGCCAGTTCATTACAATCAAAAATCCCACCAGTTTCAGGGTCAATTATCAGGATAGGTACCTTTAATCTTTCATATATTACTTGAGCGGCAGTTAGTTTTACGTCTGTTCTTCCCAATAAGTAATCCATTGATACCTGGAAATAGTCAGCTATTTTAAAAAGTGTATCTAAAGGTGGCAATCTTGAGGCCTGTTCATAGTTGGCTATTGTTGTACGTGCATAACCTAGTTTCTCTGCTAGATCTTTTTGACGAAGCTCTTTTTCGTCCCTTAATTGCCTTAATCTTTTTGCAAATATTTCCATAAGGGTCCTCCTAAATCTACTGTATTAATATTGTATCACTTATTAGGAATAAATACGAAGTAAAATAATAATTTTACTACACATTTTGAGTAAATAGTATTAATTATTATCAGAAAATATTACAAAAAAAGAGAAAATTATATAAATTAAGACACATATAGTGTAATATATAGAAATTTTATAACAAAAAGTATATACTGTTAGTAAATATATTTTTTTTATTACTTTGGATAAAACAGAAAATTATACTAAAAAACATAGTAACTATTATTATTTTAAAGGTGGTTTTGTAATGGAAATTTGTAAAATAGTATGTAATAGCAATAAAGTTAATAGTGATGAGTTATTAATAAAAATAGAAAAGATGAGAAATGAATTAAATAAAATAGTAGATAAAAATGAAAGAATAGATAGTAAAGTAATCTCTAAAAGTCAGGAACTTGATGAGTTAATTAATGAATATCTTAAATATGATGGAAAGAAAGCATGAAAGATTATATAGTTACAGATTCCAATATAAAAAAAGTACAAGAGCAATTCAAGGATGTTTTATTAGATGGGGGAAGTATATCTGATCTACTGCAGATTTTATCGGAAAGCATAGATGTTGATATAGCCCTTATCTGTACTAAAATGAATAATAGATATTTTTCAAACCCTTCTGGGAAACTTAATAAATTGATTATGGACAAATCTATAGAAGAAATAATAAGTAGATATTTTAATTATGAAATAGCACATAATAATAATACATATGCAAATATAATTGTTAATAATTTAGATAAACAACTAACTGAATTTGAAAGGTTATTAATATCATTATCTGAACTACCGGTTTTATTACTACTGCAAAAACAAAGTGAAGAGTTCTTGATAGAAAAAAAATATAGAAATGAGTTTATTCAAGATATTGTTTTTAACAGGATTAATAGTTTGGAGAAAGCAGAAGAAAAAGCAAGCTTCTATGGTTGGAATTTTACTAATATGACATCTATATCTGTATTTGTTATTTCTTTAATAAATGAAGGAAATATGGATTATGATGTATTAAAGAATCTGGAACTTTTTTGTAAAGAATTTATTCGAAAAGAATATCCAGAATCCATTTACACTATTATAGGTAATAAAATAGTGTTCATAGTAAGTGGGGTAGATAATGAAAATCTTTATAATAGTCTTCTTGAAGGGCTCTTAAAAGAATTAAAAAAGCTAGATAACCAGAGAATATTGATAGGTGTTGGAAGTAAAAAATCTGGTATTTTAATGACTCATAAAAGCTATAATGAAGCAATAACGGCTTTGAAAATAGGCATGAAAATATCTGAGAACGAAATCGTTTTTTATAATAGATTAGGTGTTTATAAATTATTAGCTTCAGTACATAACTCATTACTGGCCGAGGACTTTTTATTAACATATCTTAATCCGCTAATAAAATATGATAAAGAGAATTGTCAGGATTTACTGAATACACTAAATGCCCTGGTAGAAAACGACTGGGATATAAAAAGGGTTTCTGATGAACAGTATATACACTATAATACAGTCAAATATAGAATAAAAAAAGTAGCTGATATCCTCGATTTAGATTTAAGTATATCAGATAACAAAATAAATATTGCCCTTGCCCTAAAGCTTTACCATTTAAAAGGCTAATTTGTCACTTTTTGCAAAAAAATTTGTAAATACTGACAAAGGCTTTTTAGTATCGACAGAAGAATACATATATTATAAATGGTAAAATATACTATCGGTATTAAGGGTAAAACTATTGAAAAATAGTGACGAAAATTTATGGAGCTAAGGTTATTTCTTTATAACTATGACAACCAGCTTGAAAATGCCCTTATAGGGTATTTTTTATTGTCTAAAGAATTGTACATGATTACAGTAACCTTATTAATAAAAAGATATAGGAAAAGGGGTGACTAAAATGGAGACAAAAGAGGGCAAGTATTTAACATTTTATTTGAAGAACGAGGAATATGGTGTACCAATCATAAAGGTAAAAGAGATAATAGGTATGATGGTAATTAGCCAAATTCCCCAATCCCCTAAATTTGTCAAGGGGTAATAAA
>JADQBV010000112.1 GCA_016278415.1 Halanaerobiales bacterium | reverse complement strand
TTATTAAGATGATAAAATACATATATATAATTAAATTCTTCTAAATAACTCAAAGCCTGTATATACTCTTTATCCAATAGCAAAAAATGACCTTTATCAGAGATTTGTGGTTGCTTGGGAGCATTAGTTGAATTACCAGTCTTTATATAACCAATGGGTTCATAACTAATCATTGAAATAATTTTCACCATCCATTCCATATGATCTCAGATTTTCTTCTTGATTCCCTCGAAAATATATTCTGTTTGTTGGATAGGCGATTTCTATCTGACCCTCTCCTTCAAAAGATTTCAATACTTCTTCCCAGATGTGACTTTCAGTAGATCTTTTCTTCTTAGGTTCACATAAATAACGAATTGTTAACAGAATTCCGCTATCTTTAACACGGGTATAGACAATTGGAGAAAGATTTTCATAAAATATCAAAAATTTTCTTGAGGCTTCTTGAATTCTTCTTCTAGCTAATTCTTTCATATCTCCTGTTTGTTGTTCAGCTATATTTAAAAGTATTTCTTTAGCCTTTTGCCAATCACTTTCAAAGGTAAGTAAAACAGGGATTTCGTTCCATACAAATGAAAAACCCATAGTATAATTTGCAACATTCTCTAACAATACTTTGTTATTAGGAATATGAACAACTCGACCAGTACTTTGATCTGCTGCTACCCACTCCCCTATTTCTACTATTGTAAACTGAAAAAGTCGAATATCAATTACATCACCAGCAGTTCCATCTATTTCAATCCTATCTCCTATTTTAAATGGACGTTTCCAAATTATAAATACCCAGCCTATAATACTTGCTAGAAGATCACGTAATGCAATGGCTAATCCAGCAGAAAATAGCCCGAAATATGTAACAAAAGCACTAAAACCCTTTACCCACATTGGTAGAATTAAGATGATAGCCAAAAAAAACGACAAATATGTAGTTATTTTTCTCCATCGATACCTTGCCTTAAAGTCATCGATTTTTTCACTAACAAATCTATTAAATATCCATTTAATTAAGGAAATTAAAATAATAATAATAACAGTATATATTAACTCATTTCCTACAATCTCCGAAAAAGAATTTAGATCAAACTGTTTTATCGAATCCAAATTTAACACCTACTTCTTTAATTATACTTTGAATAATTACTTTATATATTAACTCAAACTTCACAGATAAATTTTACGTAAGCCTAGTTAACCATGACGGTCTCGATGACTTAATTTCTAAATTATCAATGCGTAATATAAAAGAGAATTTAGCTGCACTTCATACACGGAAAAAAGCTAATTCCCAGCACCTCTTCCAGGCTATGAATAACAAAACTATTATAATAAATAACCAAAGCCAAATCCTAATAAACCTGAAACTATAATCACTAATATTGGATGTAATTTTACCTTTACAATTAATATTAATGAAATAATAGCAACAATTATTCCCTGGTATGAAGTTATAGCTTCTTTACCCAGTGATATAACAGCAACCATAATCAAACCTACAACAGCAGGCCTTATTCCGGTCCAGGCCGCCTCAACATATGGGTGATCACTAAATTTTTTCATTAAAGTTGCAACAATAGTGATAATAATTAGTGATGGTGAGATAACTCCAAATGTTGTAGCAATAATTCCAGGAATTCCTGCTAGTTTATAACCAACAAAGGTAGCATTATTAATAGCAATTGCACCTGGTGTCATTTGAGAAACAGCAACAATATCAAGAAATTGCTCAATACTAATCCAATTATGTGCAATCATTTCCTCTTGAATAAGTGGAAGCATCGCATATCCTCCACCAAATGTAAATAAACCAATTTTAAAAAACGTTATAAAAAGTTCAAAAATTATCATGTTCTATCTCCTTGGATTCCTTGTTTATCAGTATACCTATTATACCTGATAATGCAATAAGAATCACTGGATGAATTTTTAAAATCATCATACCAACAACCATAGCTACAGTATAGAAATAACTCTTTATATTAATCATAGCTTTTTTACTCATTTTAAATCCTGCCCAAAATATTAAAACAACAACACATGCTCTAATACCAGAAAACACGGAAATTACAATAGGATTATCCCTTACATTTAATAATGTTTGAGCAATCATAGAAATAATTATGATTGATGGCAGAGTTATACCTAAAACCGAGAATAAAGCACCTGGAATCCCTCTTAATTTATATCCTATGAACAAGGAGGAATTAACTGCAATAATTCCAGGAATACCCTGGACGATAGCAATAATATCTAAGAATTCCTGATTATTAAGTAATTTTCTATCTTCTACAAGCTCTTTTTCTATAAGTGGTAGCATTGCATATCCACCACCAAAAGTAAATCCACCTATTTTTAAAAAAAGTATAAATAAATCAATTAAGCCAATTGTATTATTTGTTCTATCCATAAATCTTACCCCTTCCAGGAGTTAAAACAAATTTTAAAGAGTTATATATTTTAAAAAGTTATTTATTTCAACGACAATACTAGCCTACTTTATCTAACCCATCCAAACTCACTTAACGGCCAAAAGCGAAATAACATTTTTCCCAGAAGTCTATTTTCTGATATAAAACCCCAGTATCTCGAGTCAAAACTATTTTGAGAGTTATCACCAAGAGCAAAATAATAATCAGAATTAAGTTTAACTTCATTTCCATTAATTAGTTTTAACAATATATCACGATCATAAATAGGACCAGTAAGACTATCATCATTTAATATAAACTTAGCGTCTACAATAATTATATCATTTATAATGCTTTTGTCTTCTTCTAACTTGTCTTGTAATGAACTTAATATTATCCTTTTGTCATTATATCTAAATATACCCTCTACTAATTTAATAGAATCTCCAAATTGAGGAATTTTCCATACATTATCAGCAATAAGAGTATTATCATTATAATAAGAAAACTTATTACTCATACTTAACTTTTTCCCATCTATATATATATTACCATCACCTATGCTAACCTGTTCCCCTGGGAGACCAATAAGTCTCTTGGTATATCTATCCTTATCCGTAAAGGGTTCCTTAAATACAATTATATCTCCACGCTCCGGTTCTTTAAACTTATAAGAAACCTTATCTGCAAAAAACCTTTCGCCAGGTTTTATAGTAGGATACATTGAACCAGTTGGCACAGTATAATTAGCTAAATAAAAAGTCTGTATTATAAACACTAATATCAAAGCAACAACTATAGTCTGTATCCAATCAAAAGCCCCTACTATTCTTTTTCTATTAGACTTCTTTGTAATATTAAACTTTGAAAAGACTTTTTTTAATAATGGGTTTCGTATTTTCTCAATTTTAGAATTTAAATATTTATCCTTAGCAAAATAAAAAATTATACATCCAGTTAGAAAAATGTATAATATACTATTGAAAATAATTTTAAACAAGATTAACAACTCCTATTCTTTTTATCTTATTATATATTCTATAAATGGAGTATATTTCCCTTTATTTTTTAATTATTTAATTTATTTATTTCAAGGACATTAAGTAAAAACTCTCAAAAATGGTTCATCGATAATCAACTTTTAATGTAATTATTCAGTTGAAATTCAATCTTGAATATAAAACTAAATGATAGATTAAATTTCCTTTTATATATATGTACACAAAAAAATGGCTCCCCGAGCAAGACTCGAACTTGCGACAAGATG
>JADQBV010000073.1 GCA_016278415.1 Halanaerobiales bacterium | reverse complement strand
GCTTTTACTTGCAGTATTTATTCATACATTTACAACTTTACAGGGTTCTTATATAGGCTGGATTGTTGATATATTGCTTATCGTTATTTTGGGTACATTTATTTCAATTGAACCGTTGAGAATTGCACTGGGGTCATTCTTTAGATTAATCACAGTTGAATCAAATTCTATGATTCAGGTACTCACATGCCTTGTTGTGTTAATTGCTATATATGCCGTAAATATACCTATTATAAGAAGGAAAAATATTTATAAGTTACTGGATGAGGTGCTTGCTGTAAACAGGTCTTTGGAAAGGGTAATACACCTCTGGATGTTTACAACATAATACCTTGACACACAAAGTAATATGGTATATTAAATATTGTGTGTAGAACATAATTAGATAGAAATAAAATATAATACCAGAAAGTAAGCAGTATTATTTGATACAATACTATCTTGTGTGGAATTAAAATTATGGAAAAATATTAAGGAGTCTGAAATGAACAATTTTACTCACAGGAAAATGCTATTAATAATAAAAATTGTTGCATTGATGTTAGTTATTATTGCAATGTCATATATTACTTTGAAATTTGGAACTAATATTACACAGTTGGTAAGGAATCCTGATCAGCTTAAGGTCTTATTATCTTCTTATGGACAGATAAGCATTACGATTTTTATAGGTTTACAGGTTCTGCAGGTTGTAATTGCAGCAATCCCAGGTGAACTGGTACAAATTGCAGGTGGCTTTATATATGGAACGATACAGGGAACACTTTATTCAATTATTGGAATTACTTTAGGCTCAATTATTGCTTTCTATATTTCAAGGGTTTTAGGATTATCGTTATTAAGCGAATTTATATCCAGGGAAAAGTTAGAAAAGTATAGCTTTCTTATAAATAGTCCAAAATCTAAAATAGCCATTTTCATTCTCTTTTTAATTCCTGGAATACCTAAAGATATTTTTAGCTATATTGCTGGATTTACTCCTATTAACCCCTTATTATTCTTTGTATTATCCAGCACGGCTAGGATTCCTTCATTACTTGTTTCCTGCTATATAGGAGCAAATTTACAACAGGGTAATTACCTAACAGTAGTGATTGCATCAGTACTTGCAGGTTTATTTTTAGTTCTGGGTTTGCTTTTTAAAGATCGTATCGTGAGCTATCTGCATAATTTTATGTCCAGGAGAATCAAACTGAATGGTGAGGTTGAATAGAAATGGGTGATAGTGTGAAGGTTACAGCTTTAATACCTGCTTTTAATGAAGGGAAAACAATAGCTTCCATAATTAAATTTTTAAAACAGTTGCCTAGAATAGATGAAATTGTTGTAGTTGATGATGGCTCCATAGATAACACTTATCAGGAAGCTGAAAAGTCTGGTGCCAGGGTAATTAAACATAAAAAAAATCAGGGCAAAGATGCTGCTTTATAAAGGGGTATCATTGCAGTCCATTCAGAAATTATTTTAATGCTTGATGCAGATTTAATTGGTTTAAAAGAAGTACACATTGATAATCTGTTATTTCCTGTTTTTAAAAATCAGGCAGATATGACAGTCGGTATTTTTAATAAAGGCCGTGGTCTAACTGATTTAGCCCAATTCATATCTCCATATCTATCAGGTCAAAGGGCTGTTAAAAGAGAGATTATAAAGGATATGAATAATCTAAAAGAAACTGGTTATGAGTTGAAGTGGCTATAAATAGTTATGTGAAAAGAAGGGGTACGGTAGAGTATGTTGAATTACCAGAGCTAACACCTTATGAAGGAAGAAAAAAGAGGGTTTACTCAAGGTGTTCGAGTAGGAGTTTGATGTATTGGGATATTTTAAGGACTCTTTTTAGGAATAGATTAAAGATTTAAAATGTTTGGGAAAATGAGGGAGGGGGGATCAGATTGGCTCGTTTTATTAACCATTTAATGTTAAGAGATATCCAGTTGTTTAAGTTTGTCTATAGTAGATTAAGAAATCGTATTTTTAAAAAGTTTATGATCTACACTACTAAACTGGGTGGAGCAGTTTTATCTATTTCAGTTAGTATCCTATTTATTGTCTTTTCCCGGAGGGGTTTTAATAAAATCGGCTGGGAATTACTCTTAATATTATCAGTCAGTCATTTGTTTGTTCATATTATCAAAAGAATAGCTAATCGTTCACGACCCTATAAGGTAATTGATAATATAGAACAGCTAGTTGTTCCCATTGAAGGCTATTCCTTTCCTTCAGGTCATACAACTGCCTGTTTTAATATGTCTGTAATTCTTTCTTCTATTTTCCAGTTTTGGATTTGTTTTTTTATTCTCTAGCCATGTTAGTTGGAATATCCCGGATTTATTTGGGAGTACATTTCCCATCAGATGTTATTATTGGTGCTTTGATTGGCATTGTTTTTTCTTACTTTATTCATTTCTGGTTTTTTATATAAACTTATCTAAAATATTTTATCATGAAGGCAGAAGTGAACAGATTTAAGGCTATAAGTAATTGAATATTGTCCTGAACAAATGGAATCGTTTAAATATAGACAATAGAAAGAAGGTGAAAATAATATGAAAAAAATATTGATTTTTACCATATCTACAGGTGGAGGACACAATCAGGCAGCAGAATCACTTAAAGAAGAATTTAAATTAAATGGATATCAGGTAATTAAAGTAGATGCTCTAAAAGAAAGCAGTAAAGTATTAAATGGTCTGATTACGAATGGCTATAAAATACTGGCAAACAATTTTCCTGAAAGATATGGAGACCTATATAGGCTAACAAATAAGCAAAGAATTAACGAGAATGTGACCGGAATTATTACGTTTTTAATTAAAGATAAATTATATAATCTAATCAAAAAGCATCAACCGGCTGTAGTTATTACAACCCATCCCTTTGTGGTTGATGTAATAGGAGAGTTGAAAAAAGAAAGAAGAATTGATTCTCTATTTATATCAATAGTAACTGATTATGAAATACATCAGACCTATTTAAATGAATATGTAGATGCCTACATTACTGGTAGCTACTATACTAAACAGAGTTTAATAGAAAGTGGAATAAAGGCAGATAAAATATTTCAATATGGTATTCCAATTAAAAAAGAGTTTTATACAGGTTCACTTACAGGAAAAAGGAGAAAAGAGAAAGATGATTTATTTACCATTCTTCTGATGGGAGGAAGCCAGGGATTAGATGTTATTAATGATGTTTTACAAAGAATTATAAATTGCAAAAACAAAGTTAAGATTATTGCAGTCTGTGGAAATAATAATAAGCTTAAAAACAAGCTGGAAGAAGAGTGTAGAAGACTAGAGGATAGTAAGAAGGTAGAAAATGATAAGAAGATAGAAATTTATGGTTATACAGAAGAGATACCGGTCCTGATGGAGCTCTCTGATATTATAATTACAAAACCGGGTGGATTGACTGTAACTGAGGCAATAGTAAAAAAACTGCCAATGATTATACCCTTTTTGATTCCAGGACAGGAAAAAGGAAACCTTGATTTCTTACTGTCCAATAATATTGCCATAAGCCCTGAAAAAATCGACGATCTTACCGAAATAATAGATAACTTGATTAGTAATCCCATGGTTCTAGAAGAGATGAAATTTAAGTTAAAGAAGATGGCAAAAGATCATTCACCTGAAAATATTGTTGATCTGGTAGATAAGATGCTTACAAGCAGAAGAAAAGACGT
>JADQBV010000372.1 GCA_016278415.1 Halanaerobiales bacterium | reverse complement strand
TTTCTACTTCGTCAACAGTATTTTTTGATTCTGTTAAAATGTCTCTAATTATATCAGATATTGTCTGTGTAGCGTCACTGGTCTGTTCAGCAAGGTGTTTTATTTCTTCTGCAACGACTCCAAAACCTTTGCCAGCAGCACCAGCACGGGCTGCCTCTATTGAGGCGTTTAGCGAAAGTAAACTAGTCTGTTCACTTATTCCATCAATTAAATCTATTATTTTGCTAATCTCAAATGCTTTGTCATTAAGTTTATTTATATCATTTTTTATTCTATTTGACATTTCAATAGTAATTTTACTTTTCTCATTTAAGGTATTAACTGTATCACCGGCATTTTTAATGGTTACTTTTATTTCACTGGCCACTTTCAGTACAGATTTAATATTATTGTTAACACCTGTTATGTGTTCCGCCAATAATTCCATTATTTCTGTACTTGTCTGGGCTTCATCAGCCTGTTCCTGTGCACCCAAAGAAATAGATTCAACTGACTCAGAAACCTGCTGTGCGGCTGAATATGACTGACTGGATATATTATAAATAACAGCAGTATCTTTTAAAACCCCATTACTTGAACTGCGGGCATTATCTATTAATCCCCTAATATTCTGTATCATATTATTAAAGCTACTTCCTAATTTACCAATTTCATTTTTGCCTTCAAGATCTGAAATTACTGTCAAATCTCCATTTTCCACTCTGCTCATTAAGTTCATAAGTTCTACTAAATGGTTTTGATATGCCTATAGAAATAAAGATTGACATAATTATAGCAATTATGACACATATTACTCCAAGTGCCACAGAATTTTTACCAACTTGATATATTTCGCCCATTAAAGTATTTACTGGTATAATAGATGCTAATTTCCACCCATTTTTGGTAGTAGTATAAGTCAGTAAATTATTATCCTCTACTCGATACTCATTTGCTTTTTCCATATAATCAAAGGCATTATATTGTTGACCAATTTGTTTCTTATCTAAAGATGCTATAATATCCCAATCTTCTGTAAATAAATGAACCCTTGAACCCTCACCAAATTTCGCTCCTCCAATAATGTTTTGTAATACACTTGATTCTATTATATATGTTAGAACACCAACATTTTTACCGCTATCAGTGGATAGTTTTCTCATCAGATAAAATTCATCGTATTTATTATTATAACCAGTTATCCAGATAGGACTTCCATCTGCTTCACTCGCCCTTCGATATGTGGCACTTTCATTAAAATTTGAATCAAATATTTCTTTTGCTATTTGTGTATTAGCATATTCTTCAGTCGTAAAGGAATATATTCGTTTACCTTCCTCTTTAAATACTATAATACCTTTAAGGTCATTATTTGATCTAGTAATAGTATCAAGTTTTCCAGATATTTCTTCGCTGGCCTTTAATTCTTCAAGTGGATTGATATAATTTAAACAACTATTATATATATTTATGGGGGGTTAATTATATCTAACATCCCCCCCATATAATTCTAGTATATCAAGCTTTTAATCTACTAAGTATAGTACCACTAATTCAAAAATACAGCTTTGCCCCACTTATCTCTACTATGACTATTTCCGTCCATGCCGTTCCAAAGCCACTGTCTTTTTCTAGACTGCATGTCTCCATCATCAAAACCAATATCAAATTTTATAGTACGCCCTACAGAAGCATCATCAATATTAATTGTTGACATTGGTATTACTGCTTCAAGACTATAACTTTTTTCTTTACTACCCATTTTAACAAACATATCTATTTTTGATTTCTGGACATTATTATAATAATGTGATTGGAACTTGCCTTCAACAATTCCACCACTTAAAATAATCTGAGTATCTGTTGGTAGAAGTGAACCCTTTGCATCTACCTTTTCAGGACCTATAAATAATTCTACAGCATCACCATTCCAAATATCAAAACCTACCTTGGAGTTCATCATTGGCGTTGGGTCTATTACTTCTGCAAACACATACAAATATTCCTTATTCCATGAAAGATACATCTCTGCTTTCATATCCTCTCCTCCTGTACCCAGAACCAGATCATTATTAGTAAGAACTGCTGAGGGATTTTCATTATACAGTGGATCTTTTACTCCATCAATATCCATAGATGATGAAGTACTGTAGATATTAAGCAGTTTATTATTATTACGTTCACTCCTACCAGGACCGTAATCATAATCAAATGGTTCCTTTTCACCAGTTATGATTGCATAAATGTTATAATTAGTTTGCATAACTGACTTAAGCATTTCTTTATATGGTCTGTCAGCAACATTAATCAGACCACAGGCATAATTTTCACCATCATGTCCCTGAAACCACCTTCCAGTCGTAGCCTGGTTTAGATATTGAAACATATGTGTACCGACAATAAACCCCGTAGAAGCAGCCTGCTCAACGTAATCCCGGTAAGCCAGTCCTCTTTCTTTCTCGGTATCTACAACCCTTAAACCACCTTTAAGCCCCTGCTCAGGACTTGTGAACATAAACTCTGTCAGCATGATTGGTATTCCTGAATATTCATATATAGATTCAAGCAAATCCATATCCAGATCATAGGTATAATAATTGTAAGATATTATATCCATATATTTACCTGATGCCTCTGACAGAAGTTTTCTTATTTCATTATCCTTGGGAATACTTGCTAACCATCTATCCCCAAGAAGAAGATGATTTTTGTCATATTTGTGGAATGTTTCTGCTACTGTCCTATAATAGGTATCTAGATAATATGCGATAAATCTATTTAAGTCCTCAGCAGCGTATTCTGTATTGATCGAGAGCGGTATTTCGTAAAGTTTATCAAAGCTTTTATAATCTGTTTTCCATAAACCATTTAATAAAGTAATTGACCCTTTATACCTTTCTTTAAGCATATCAACCAATTCCTTTTTCGCGACAACTTCACTAGCTTTTTTCTTTGGCAGTTCTGTCTTCAAATTATTGTAGGAGGCTTCATTAGAAAAGAAGTAGCCAATAATATAAGGATTATCTTTGTTCGCTACAAGTTGTTGCTGGAAAAAGTTATCAATATAATCTTTTACCCCTGGAGCAAATATATCAAAACAGTTAATACCGCCCATACCTCCCTCACCATCATCTGCTGGTTTTAGTTCAGCGTTAAGTACAATAGGGAAGCCTGATTTATTTCCCGATTCTGATGGTGTTCCAGACCAATCTCCTGCACCGGTAAAGCCCCATTTTTTCATGCGGTATACCGTCTCATCATAAAACTCATCACGTACAAATGGTTTACCATTCTTTCTAATTCTGTTAGCGACATAAAAGGAGAAATCTGCGCCTTTATTTTTTGTTCTGAAGGCTGTTTCAAATTTACTTTCAGCTTTGTACTCGGGAAGCCATTCATAGATATGTTCCCTGCCTTTAGTCACAGTAAAAGTGTCACCATGATATCCCACTCCTGTTGTACCAAGGCTGAAGTAAAGATTACCATTAGGTGCGACAAGTACTATTCTTTCATCATCTATTTTCTCTAGATGGAAGAATCCAGTTACTTCCAATCCATATTTTTCTTTACTACCAGGTAAAGCACCATATTCATCTCTCGCAGGTGGAGTCAAACCTTCATAGTATTCCTTGTCATTAATAAAATCTTTCTGCAACTCCTGTTCGCTGTTGACTTTCGTTAGATAGTCAACTTCATTTAATTGACCAAAAC
>JADQBV010000007.1 GCA_016278415.1 Halanaerobiales bacterium | reverse complement strand
TCTCCCTGAATACAGGCAGAAAGGGCTATAATTCCCTCACTATGTTTATATAATAAGTCTTTATCAACCCTGGGTTTATAGTAAAAACCCTCTAGGTGACTCTGTGTAACTATTTTTATAAGATTGTGGTAACCTTGGTCATTCTCAGCCAACAAGACCAAATGATAGCGTGTACGTGTATCTTTAGCCCTCATTGAACCTGTAGTCAGATATACCTCACAACCTAGAATAGGTTTAATGTCTTCTTTTACAGCCTTCTTATAGAAATCAACCAAACCATAGAGTACACCATGGTCTGTCATGGCAACTGCAGGCATACCAAATTCTTTAGCCCGTAGAACAAGCTGGTCAATACGAGCAGCTCCATCTAAAAGACTGTATTCTGTATGATTATGCAAGTGGACGTATCCACTATGTATAGTATTCGAATTCACTGACATCATAGTAACCATCCATCCTTAACTATCTATATTATAAACAAATCTATGTATAACTAGAAAAGATAAAAAAATAATGTATATACTCTTATCTTATCTTCTAAACATATTTTAGATTTTGTCAAACACAATATAATTAATTTTTCTACATATATATAACTAATTTATACTCTCATAATATATTTCGTTAAATATTCTCTTCTTCCTTCTTTATAATATGAAATTAAATATATTGTCATTTATACATCATGATAATGTTATATTTCTTATAATCCCTCAAAAGGTTTTTATTTAATTCTAAAAAGGAAAAAGCAGCATGTTTGATGGTTTATCAAACTTACTGCAATATTATAATGAATTAAATACTTAATACACATACATTATTTTGTAAACATTAATTCTATTCATATAGTAAATATAATTGCTTAATATAGAAAAAACTCTCACTCGTATTAAAAGTGAGGAACCTACGCTCTGTGGATTACCAATTTCTCTTTATATCTACATAACTCATTTTCATATTCACGGTTTTTTTTTTTTAGATTTACTATTTGATTATTTAAGCTAGTATTAATCTTTAGTATTAATCTTAGAGAACTTTTTTATCTTTTGTACAACTTTATTATATTTTCTGTTAAGTTCATCAATAATCAATAAAGACTCATCCATACAGCTAATCTTATCAGTTTTTACATTTATATTCTTAATATCAATAGTTTGTTCTTCTTTTAAAAGTTCTAATCGCTCCTTGTAATTTTCATTATCATAATCATAATCAGCTGTATATTCCGGGCATAACCAACAATCATTAGTTGGTAATCTGATGTATATTCTGCTTAAGTTATTTTAAAAATCTATCAATATTTTTAAAATTTTCTTTTAATCATCCGTCAGCCATAATTCAGTTACCCTGAAAATACTTTCAGCAATTATATTAATGGTATTCTCCCACTTTATAATATTTACTTTTGTTGGATACTTTTTACTATGTTTCACAGTTGGTTTTTTATATAGAACAGGCTTAACAGGGTAAAATTTATAATAAAATAAAAAAAGAACTTGAAGCATCTAGTTTTTCTGATACAGAAAAAATAATAGCTCAAGCAACTCTTGATAACCCAAAATTAGCTATGACAACAATAAGAAACTTTAGTAATACAATAAAGGTGTCAAAAGGCTCAATTTTAGATTTTTGTAGTAAGCTAAATTTAAGTGGTTTTTCTGATCTAAAAATGAATATTTCAGTTGATTATCAAGTACAGAAACTAAACGAAAAAAACAAACAATAAATATAAGTACAAGTTCGCCATTAGAAAAGGAATTAACAAATTTAAAGGAAGAATTTAATTATCTAATTAATAATATTGATAAACAAAAAGTTATAGATTTAGCAAAACAAATTAAACAATCTAAATTTATTTAAATTTTAGACTTCAATGAGTACTCTATTGCAGCAAACTTATTACACCTAAAACTAACAGAATCAGGGTTTAAGAGCTTCATTATGGATGAACCGTCCTCTATGTCTATTTCTAATCAAATAACTAACGATGATCTCGTTATACTCTTTTCAAGATATACTTACCCATGTAATAAGTTAACAGCTTTAAAAAGGGCAACAGAAAAAGATAGCATGATATATGCTATCCTTAATAATGAATTAAATAAAGCTAAAAAATATGCAGATGAAGTTATGTATACAAATTCTGATGTAATAGAGCTTAATTTATTATTATTATATATTATGAAAGCAATAATATAGATTAATAACACGAAAAGGAACTTTTACTTCTACATAAACAGTTTTTTCACTATCACAATATTGTAAACTTACTATATAATAAAAAAATATAGCATATAAAAAAGAGGAGTTCCCTTACTGTGAATAGGAAATCCTCTTTTTGCTTTATTATATTTAATATTTTTAATACCTAATACATACTAATAATAACTAGGTCCCCAACAAGCACTTGATCCACCACATGCAGTAACTAATATTGATATTAATATTACTATGCTTACTATACTAATTTTTTTAAAAAACATAAAATCCCCTATATTTTGTAATTTATTAAATTAGTAAGTTTTTACTCTCAAGAATATCCTCCTATAAAAAATACTTAAATAAATATCATTTAATGAAAATTCCTGTGTCTCATAACAAGCATTTACATTAAGATAATTTTTAAAATAAAAGCTCAGTTACCTTTATCCTCACAATACTTCTATGTTGTTTAACCCTAAAATTTTATTAACAGTAAAATTACATCCACTACAGCCAACTAAATAATACTGTATGTAAAGATAAACTCATTAATATTTATAGCATTACGAAAGATCAATCCATAAAAGCCCAAGATAAATTACGACTTGGCTTAATACTAAAAAGTGTTTTTAAAATCTTTAGTTCGTCGTCACAAAAGTCTATACTTGGATTAGTTATTTCTGACTTTGTCATAATACCACGTTTATCATATCCAACAAAAAACATATGATGTAAACCTAATGCATGGGTAAGTTCATGTCTTATTAAGAAATTACCGTGAACAGTATCATCCGGAATAAAGTTATAATCCTCCTCAGATTGTAATTCAGGTATTCGGATAGTAACCTTTTTAATATAACCATTACTATCAACCTCCTCATAATGACATCGAGCTATACCATCAGAAGTGGTTGCAGAAAAAACTATATCAGTTCCACCTTCTTGAAAAGTTATTATGTTATCTAACTCTTGCTCAACTTCATCAAAAAAGTTTCTTATATCTGTTTTAGCTCTACTAACTATAACATTATCATCAAAACTATAACCAATAGTTCCCTTTTTGAATCTAATCCCATAAGTACTTCCACTCCATTTTTGAGAAAGAGTAAAAAGATTAGAGAAGGAAGTTTCATCAGTCATAACATCAGTATAGCTTTGTTTATTCATAATAGACTCAAGATTAAAATCCGCAAAAGAGTAGTTAATATTAAGTGTAACTTGCTTATCCTTCTCAACTGTAACATTTCGACTTGTAGTAACTCCTTCAGTAAACAATGTTGAAATTTGAACAGCATATTGACCGGGTTCTAGTGGTATGATAAACTCACCGTTATTGTTAACTTTTGCAACATGACTACCAACAACAATAGTAGCATTAACAATGGGCTCCCCTTGTAGAGATAACTCCCCCTTTACCCCACTTCCATCAAAAGAAGGCTCACAGCCTACCAAAACAAATACCAACATTGTCATAACAACTAAAGAAATTATTT
>JADQBV010000175.1 GCA_016278415.1 Halanaerobiales bacterium | reverse complement strand
AACTTAAAAGAAGTAAAGCCTTTCATAGTCATATCTTAACTAAAAAATCTGGCAATAAAAAAAGATCTTTGCGTCAATCTGATCTTATTGATAAAACATATGAGAAAAAATATAAGCAATTATTGACTAACTTATAAACTAAATAAATAAAAGTATATTCTTTATGATATGACTGAATATATGAAAGGAGAATTTATTATGCCTCGTGTAAAAAGAGGGTTTAAAGCACGCAAAAGAAGAAAAAAGGTATTAAAATTGGCTAAGGGATATTATGGTGCAAAAAGTAAGTTGTACCGCGCAGCCAATCAAGCTGTAATGAAATCATTACATTTTGCATATAGAGATCGTAGAACTAAGAAACGTGATTTCAGGAGATTATGGATTACTCGTATCAATGCTGCTGCACGTAAAGATGGTTTGTCTTATAGCCGCTTTATAAATGGATTAAAAGTAGCTAACATTGATATAGATAGAAAAATGTTGGCTGATATGGCTGTAAGAGATGAAAATAGCTTCAGCGAATTAGTTGATATTGCTAAAGAGGCCTTAAATGCATAGATAAGGTGTCATTATTACTTTATTTAAAATTCAAACCCCGGGGATACTAACTATATCCTGGGGTTTAATAATATATAAAATATATTTAGGATTAACCTGGCATTATATTAATATCATGCGGAATAATGTATGAAATCTTATTATGAAAGTTTTTTAATTAAAAAATAATTGCCAATATGTTTCTAAAAGGAATGATACATATGAAAGAAGTAATCAGCAGTGAACAGAATGAGCGAGTCAAATCACTAAAGAAACTATATAATAAAAAAAAGAGACGACAAAAAGGTAAGTTTGTCCTAGAAGGCTTTCGGATTATAGATGAAGCATTGAAAGCTGATGCTGTTTTTGATTATATGTTTATGTCACCGGATTTTTATAAAAGTACAGAGGGTCAGAGTCTTATAAAGGCTTATTTGAAAGACGATAATAACAATAAGGGTAACAGCGATAATAAGAATCACCATAACTATAATGAAGACAGTGACAATGCCAATAGAAATGATAATAAAGAAGAGAATCTGATTATAATTGAAGAGAAACTGTTGTCAAAAATAGCTGATACTAACTCTCCGCAGGGAGTTATTGCTGTTGTCAATGAGCCTGAATATGATATTTCTGATATTTTTTGTCAAGAGAATGAAAATGGTAAATTGCTACTTCTTGATAGAATCCAGGACCCTGGTAATATGGGAACAATTATTAGGACTGCTGTTGCTGCAGGTATTGATGGAATTATAATTCTAAAAGGTAGTGTAGATATTTATAATCTTAAAGTTTTACGGGCTACTATGGGTGCAATCTTTAATATACCACTGCTCAAAGATGTGACAATGGAGGAATTCCTTGAATTATATAATGGGGTTAGTGAAAAATGTCAACTAATCGCAGCTGATTTATCTGCTGACTTGTATTATCATCAATTGGAGTATGATTTTCCTTTTATTATAGCCATAGGCAATGAGGCAAATGGTTTAAATGATAAAATAGTAAATTCTGCAAATTATCTAGTTAAAATTCCAATTATAGGAGATATAGATTCATTAAATGCTGCAATTGCCACAGGTATTCTTGTATATAAAGCCCTGGAAATGAATTGCGATTAAATGTTGCCTATTTTCAGAAATTTTCAATCCATTTAGCTTTAATCCTTGTCAAGACCTGATTGGTATGGTATAATTTAATTTATAAGGTACCTCATAAGTTTATAAGAAAAAAATTATACTCTTGGAAGGATGTGGTCCTCTTGGGTTTGACCGCAATATTTTTCTGGAGGCTTTTTGAGGAAACTGGTTCTATTAGCGCATATTTAGCTTATAAACAGTTATTCCTACTAATGACAATGCAAACAAGACAAAAAAAATATATATAAAGGCTATGAAAGAGAGAGTATTTATCAGTTAACTTCAGCAGGGAATGGTTGCCATTGACTGGAAGCAATCAGAAGGCTCTGATAATGAAGTTCACTCTGGAGCTGTGGACTGAAACTTGAGTAGGTCTAACCGGGGTTTAATATCTCGTTAAAAAATATAAGTTGATCTATTATTAGATATAGTTTTATTTCAACGGTGATACGGGGAAGATAGGAACTGATTGTTTGATCACTCTCTAGAATTTCTATAGAAAGGAATTAATCATAGTATCCCTAAGTTTTGAAATAGAACGGACAAAGAATCAGTTGATAAATCCAACTGAATGAATTTGTGCTCTTTTTATTCTAGGATAGGTAAATTAGGGTGGTACCGCGTGTAATCTCTCGTCCCTTGAGGACTGAGGGTTTTTTTTATTTCTAGAGAATTTTATTTGTTAAATTTATTGGAGGTGTAGATATGGATTTGAAAGAACAGTTAAAGAATATTGAGATGGAAGCAAAGGAACTATTTAAAGATGTAGATTCCCTGGAATCGTTAGAGGAATTACGTATTGAATTTTTGGGTAAGAAAGGTAGAATTACCGATGTCTTAAGGCAGATGGGTAAAATATCTGCTGATGAAAGACCTATTATTGGTCAGGTAGCAAATCAATTAAAGACAAGACTAAATGATTTAATAGTAGGTAAGAAATCAGAACTAGATGAAGTAATGAAAGCAAAGAAATTGGAGGAAGAGACTATAGATGTTACTCTTCCTGGTAATCGGACAAAAATAGGTCATAGACATCCATTGACTACAATTACTGATCAAGTTAAAGATATCTTTATAGGTCTAGGTTTTACTGTGGCAGAGGGTCCGGAGATAGAAAATGAATATAATAACTTTGAGGCATTAAATATGCCTAAATATCATCCTGCCAGGGATATGCAAGATACATTTTATATTGATGATAATTATCTATTACGTACACATACATCACCTGTACAAATTAGGACTTTAGCTAAAGAAAAACCACCTATCAGGGTTATTGCACCAGGTAGGGTTTATCGGTCTGATGAATTAGATGCTTCACATTCACCGGTTTTTCATCAGGTTGAAGGATTAGTTGTAGATCATAATATTTCTTTTTCAGATCTGAAGGGAACAATTAATGTCTTTGTTAAGACAGTTTTTGGGGAAAATACTAAGACTAGATTTCGTCCTAGTTACTTCCCTTTTACTGAGCCTAGTGCAGAAGTAGATATTTCCTGTGTAATATGTGAAGGTGAGGGATGTAGACTTTGTTCAAATACTGGTTGGTTAGAGGTAATGGGCTCAGGTATGGTACATCCTAATGTACTTGAGATGGCCGGTATTGATACTAAAGAATATACTGGTTTTGCCTTTGGAATGGGTCTTGATAGAATAACCATGTTAAAATATGGTGTTCATGATATTCGTTTATTATTTGAAAATGACAAGAGATTTTTACATCAGTTCTAAGGTCGTTTAATGCCTTAACTTCGCTCTTGAAATAAATTATTGAACTGAGTTAGCTTTTGTTAGAATTAAAGAGATTACCTTAACTTCGATATAAAATAGATTTCACTCAGAGGAAAGATCTAAAAATTTAAATGATGAAAGGTGGTTAATATATGAAGGTTTCATATAAATGGTTGAAGGAATACATAGATCTATCATATAGCCCGGAAGAATTGGACTATGTCCTTACTATGGCTGGTATGGAGGTTGATGTAGTTGAATATTTGGGAGAAGAGATTAAAGATATTGTT
>JADQBV010000425.1 GCA_016278415.1 Halanaerobiales bacterium | reverse complement strand
ATTCAAATAATTTGGGATGAATGTTATCAGCAATTACTGTATATTCGTTGTTATAGAGTTCTGCCCTACTGCCTATTCTGGTTTTCAGGAAGTTTACAACATCTGCCCCAGCTTCGATATGAGCAAAATCTGCATTTAAATCCTTGAAGTCCATACCAATTTCTGAACTACCTATAATATCTACATTATTAGCCATATCCTTGTTGCTGCCTTTAATAAATAAAACCAAAGGATTCGAGCCAGTGTGGAGCAGATTATCAATATCCAGATTATCAGCTTTAATGTCAACACTGTTACCAATACTGGCCTGATCAATTACTGAAGTACTTCCTACCTTCTGTAGTAACAGCAGAAGCTCTGGAGTAGATAACTCTTTTACAGACATATTTCCTTTAGATACCAGTATATCCATTAAGCCATTTGCTGTCTTCAGGGTATTTGAATCAAGGTCTCCCCCTATCTCTACCAGATATATTTCTGTTTTAGCTATTGCATCAGTAGTCATGAGCGCTTGAGTTTTTATTCTATTCCCACCTTCACCTATACTACCGTTTTCTGAAATAAGGGTTATTCTCTCAGCCTTAAAATTAGCTTGATCATTTTCACTGTTATTAAGGATAGAACCATCTGAAGCAAGTCCTATATTTCTTCCAGCAGTAAACTCGCCAATGTTAATTAATCCAGCTGTTTCCCTAAGATAAATATCCTGTCCAGCTAAGGCATTCACTATTCCAGTTTCTGGGTTAGAGGAATCTATATTCAAATAATTATTATCCTGACCAATACTGCCCTTTTCAGCAGTTAGATTAATATTAATGGCTGTAATATTATTTTGGCCAGTTCCAGCTTCCTTACCATTGATAATTGAATCTCCAGCTAATATCTTAACATCACTAGCTGTAGATCTTAAATCTGCAATACTTACATTTGCTCCTGCATCTACAAGTATATTACCTGCAGTTAATACTGAATCTGTAATCTCACTATTTCCTGTACTTTCTATAACAACATCTCCTTCAGAACTACTAAGAGTATTAGCACTTATATTACTATTGAGTCCAGTTGTCTGTATAGTAATCTCGCCTTTTCCTCCAGCTTTCACTATACCTTTGAATGTTTGACTACCAACAGAGGTTAGAGCAATATTACCATCTGTTCCGCTTGCAATACTAGCAATCCCCTCCATAACTACAGTTCCCTTACTATCTATTGATACATTTCCATTATCACCAGTATGAATATCTCTATTAATGGTTGTATTTCCATTACTGTATACTATTATGTCACTATCATCTGTTTGGTCAATTCCTGCAATAATTAAATTTTCTGCAGTGTTGTTTAATTCAATATTACCATTATCATTATTTACTGCGGCAAAAGCACGTATAGTGTTATCTCCATTAAGTATCTGTCCCCCTATGCTTTCAGTCGTCAGGGATGCTGCCCTCAGTATTTTCCCCTCTCCACTCTCAATTATTGTACTACCAGACTTAATACTGACCCTGCCTTCAGTGGATATTGTAGAGGAAATACTAGCCTTACCAGTAGCAACCTGGTTGATATTGCCTGTTACAGTACTTACAGTATCATTGACACTTATATCACTCTCTGTTTCTCCTGTCTGTATAGTAATATCTCCACTGCCACCAACAGTTATTGCATTATTGATAGTCTGGTTTCCACTAGAATTTAAAGTAATGTTCCCACTGTTAATGTTAATTTCATCAGCTATTTCCAGACTGCCCTTATTGGAGATATCTACATCTCCCTCGTCTTGGTTTATACCTTTTATTATCAGGGTATCGGCAGTATTATTAAAAGCAATGTTTCCTGCTCCCGTGTTAATGGCCCGATAAGTTGTTACTTGATTATCACCCTGTAAGTCTTGTCCTGTGGAACTCTCTACTATCAGGTTATTGGTACTGATCTTGCCATCTTCTGACTCTGAAATTGTACTGCCAGACTTAATGCTGACCCTGCCTTCAGTGGATATTATAGAAGAGATTGTAGCCTTACCAGTAGCATCCAGGTTTATATTGCCTGTTACAGTACTTACAGTATCATTGACACTTATATCACTCTCTGTTTCTCCTGTCTGTATAGTAATATCTCCACTGCCACCAACAGTTATTGCATTATTGATAGTCTGGTTTCCACTAGAATTTAAAGTAATGTTCCCACTGTTAATGTTAATTTCATCAGCTATTTCCAGACTGCCCTTATTGGAGATATCTACATCTCCCTCGTCTTGGTTTATACCTTTTATTATCAGGGTATCGGCAGTATTATTAAAAGCAATGTTTCCTGCTCCCGTGTTAATGGCCCGATAAGTTGTTACTTGATTATCACCCTGTAAGTCTTGTCCTGTGGAACTCTCTACTATCAGGTTATTGGTACTGATCTTGCCATCTTCTGACTCTGAAATTGAGCCTGTCACTGACAAATCAATATTCGCAGAATCAACACTGCCTTGAATATTAATATTTTCAGCTGCAAGGTTGAGGTCATCTCCAGTAGTAAGGTTTCCAATATTAAGTTCTTTGCCACGAGAGGATAAGACAACCCTTCCTCCAATATTCCCACTCAATTCACCTTCAGAACTTACTTCGATATCGAGGGAATCTCTTTCACCAGTTGTTCCGCTCATATCATCCCGTATATCTAACTCCAAATTGTCTCCTGTTATACTGGAATTAAGGAACTGACCATATAAGCCCCCGTCAGCAACTTCCAGTCTTACATTACCACCAGCACTCAAATTACCCAGTCTCATATCCCCATCTATTCTTTCAAGGTAAATATCCCCTTCTGCCTTAGCTGTAGCCAGTATTCCATCCAATTGATAGGTCAATAAGCTGTCGGCTATACCGATACTACCAGCAGTATTTATAGCAAGGTCACCACCACCAACTATCGCAGTTCCGGTTGAGGCATTGAATATACTTCCATTATTGGTTATTCTAATATCACCACCGGCAGTTAAACTGGTCAACTTAAAGTCACCTTCACTATTAATATATACTTCCTTTGTAGCAGCTAAATCAAGATAACCAGTTGAATTTAGATATATAGGGTTTGTTTGAACAACATTTATTTTAAGCGGATTACCCTGCTGGTCTTTTTCAATAGTTATATCCCCTGGCATACTTGCTCTGACCAACGCTGCTTTCTGTTGTGGGGTGAGATTAAGATCTCCTCCCTCAATATTCGTAAGTTGTATTTCCATAGGGTCATCCAGATTACCTATAGCCATATTAGTATTAATTTGAATATCTCTACCGATAATATTCGCTTCCTGGGTGATAAGCTGCCCACCTGTGCCGGGTTCACCCAGGGCATTTTCACTGATTTCAAATCTCAACTGTGACGGTGTCCACTCAGCTCCATATGTTAGTTCAGCAACCTTTTCATTTGAAGCAGTATACTTATAGCTTTCATCATAGCCCTGAAACTGTACTGCACTTTCCCAGTCTACACTATATACTTCTGTAAATAATCCACTATAATCATTGAAAGTCTCAGCAGCATAATCCTGTATCTGTTGATCTGTTGGATCTTCGATTAGTGGTTTACCCTCATCCAGTAGTTCCTGATTTAATTTATTTTTAGCCCTTTCACGGTAAAGGTCAAAAGCCTCTGCAGATAGATGATACTCCCCATCACTTATCTCTCCATTTTTCATTAGATTCCAGTATTCCTGAT
>JADQBV010000379.1 GCA_016278415.1 Halanaerobiales bacterium | reverse complement strand
TATCAATAGTGACCCCTTGACAAATTTTAAAAAAGTTTATGCAAAGCTAGTGATTCTAATTATACTGTTTTGGATTAAAATCTACTAAATAAATACATCTTATAATTTAATATCCCTTTAGGTAGGTCTACCTAAAGGGATATTTTCTTTGTGTATTTAATTATTTTGTAAATAAAATTACCTAGTATGGTTCGGTACAATCAATATTCGACCAGGGAATATAATGTCAGGGTCATCAATACTATTTAATCTTACTAGAGTATTTACATCAGTATTATACATTTGAGCAATTCGGTATAGTGTATCCCCTCTTCTAACATAATATCTTATAGAATTAGTTGGAGGTCGTGGTATTTCTATAGGAAGATTCACTAATGTACCTGCCACAGGTTCTTCAGGTAGACCAGGATTTAACCTTCTGATTGCTGAAACTGTTGTGTTGTATTCAAGTGCTAAGATTCTTAAAGTTTCTCCAACTTGAAGAATATGTTGGGCATAATAACGATCCTGAGGTGGAGGTGGTTGATCTTCCTCCATATCTGCTATCAATGAACTTAAAATACTAATCTGTCTATTTTGTAAGTTAACTAAATTCTGTACAGCCCTTACATATCGGGGATCATATACAGAGTCTTCCAATTGATTATAAAGCCGTTGGATTCGCAACTCTAAATTATAAATTTGATTAGCTATTTCTAGGGAGTTTGGCATAATTGCCTCCTTTCATAGAAAAATATAAAATCACTTAATACCTCTCTGGTATATATTATGTGATTCTATAAATTTAGTGCAAAAGAAAGAAAGGCTTTCTAGAATATATATCAACTTATAAATTATCAATAATAATTATATCTAATTCCTCCATTAAATTAATCAAATGATCATTTTTCACCGTACTATTATCTGCTTCTTCTATAAGTCGTACTACAGGTCTCATAGGAAAATATCTGTTTTGTTCTTTAACAATAGCTTTCTGTCCTGTACTTAATACGACAGTCATTCCATTTGGATATATTGCAACATTTCTAATAAAATGTTCGACCATTATTTGGTCAAACTTAATGTTAACGTTTGACATAAAGTAATCAACAACATCATTAATAGACCACCTATTGCGATATATTCTATCTGATGTAAGTGCGTCAAATACATCAGCAATAGCAACAATTTTAGCGTATTTATGTATTTCTTCATCGTTTAATCCCTTAGGATATCCAGAACCATCTAGTCTTTCATGGTGAGACAATATTATTATTCTTGATAATGGAGATATATTAGTATATTCTTTTAGGTAGTTATATCCTAACCTGGGATGATCTCTAATAATTTGCAATTCTTCATCATCTAAGTCACCTGTCTTATTAATTATTTCCTGAGGTATTAATATTTTTCCCACATCATGGAGAATCGCTCCTATACCAATATCTATTAATTTCTTTTCTGGTATATTCATCAGTTGACCAATCAAAATAGAAATTGCAGCAACATTTACCGAATGGGCAAATGTATATGAATCATAACTTTTAATATCAATCAAATTAAGCAGTACATTATTTTGACCTAATAAATTATTAACCATATCAGATATTACATTTTTGACATTGTTTATATCTATTTCATTATTCATAGAAATATCATTTAATGTCTTCTCTATAATTAATTTCCCCTTTTGTCTAGTTTCATCTTTAATGATATCATTAATGACAATATCTCTAGAGTATTCATCAGAAATATAGATATAGTTAATCCCATAAGATAATAATTTTTTCTTATATAAATGCAGGTTGTTAACACCTATATTTAAGAGAATACTGTTCTTATGATAAACCGGTTTTGCTAATTCCATATTTGACTTTAGCCTATTAACTGGAATTATACGCATAGTTAGACCCTCTCCTATGATAACATTTAAAAGATTTACTTAATATTTTAGGATTATATTTTAGGATTTCTATTATTTTACATTACAATAAACTATTATATCATTATTTTGAACGACAAAAAAGTGCAAATAGTACCATTTTGCAACTATTTTTTATATTTTTAGATATTTTATTTTATCTATAAACTATAAATTTAAATACATCTATACATATAAATACATTTTCTATCTAAAGATTGACAAACCACTATTTAGATATTATAAAAGATCTCAAACAGTCTATTAATATTAAGAAAATCTTCAGTACCAGCCATTTCTCGAATGGAATGCATTGCAAGTAGAGGATTACCTATATCAACAGATCTTAATGGTAATTGACTAGCAGAAACAGGTCCTATAGTAGAACCACCCCTCTGGTCAGAACGGTTCACAAAAGTTTGATAGGGAACTTCTGCAATATTACATAGCTCTTTGCAAACAGCGATACTATCACTATCAGAGGTATATTTCTGATTAGCACTAATCTTTATGACTGGTCCTTTGTTCAAATAATTCTTATTAGTAGGGTCATGCTTTTCTATGTAATTAGGATGAACAGCGTGGGCCATATCTGCAGAAATCATAAAAGAATTATCTAATGCACAGAAATAATCTTCTCTTGTATAGCCAAGACTAATAGCCATCCTTTCTAGGGTGTTTATTAACAAAGGTGAGTCTGCCCCCTGTTTTGTCATACTACCAATCTCTTCATTATCAAATAAAACCATTACCTGTGTAGAATTGTTCCTTTCAGCCTCTATTAAAGAAAGGATGCTTGAATATACCATTGATAAATCATCAAGCCTTCCTGATGAAATAAATTCATTATTTAATCCTGCAGTTCTACCCTTCTCATATTCATAGAGGTATAAATCAAAGTCCAATATTTTATCAGCACTGATCTCGCTTTCTTCTGAAAGTATTTCTAATATATAGTTATCTTTATTAAATTCATCTCCGATCATAGATAATAAAGGTAAAAGATGCTTTTGCCTATTCAATTCCACTCCTTTGTTGACCTTACTATTTAAATGTATAGCCAAATTAGGAATTGTTAACAGTGGTTTATTAATATTTACTAATTCTGTTCTGGGTTGTAAAGGATTATCTGTCCGACAACTTATTCTACCAGCAATTGCTAAGGGCCTATCCAGCCAGGTATTTAAAATAGGTCCACCATATACTTCTGTATTTAATTTTAAATATTTTTCTGATTGTATGATTTCTGGCTCTGGTTTAATTCTGAATCCTGGTGAATCAAGATGTGAAGCTATAATACGAAAACCATTTTTATTTATACTTCCATTTCCAGTAATAAAAGCTATTAGTGCGGAATTATTTGATGTTATGTAATATTTTGAATTTCTTTTCAAATGCCAGTTCTCCGATAAACTAAGTTTTGTAAACCCGTTATTTTCAAGTATATTTGAACTTGTATAAGTTGCATGAAAAGAAGTCGGACTTTGATAGATAAAATCTATTAAATTTTGAATCATATCATTATTTTTATTCTTCATTATATCACCTCATTATTTATTATCCTACTTTGTCTTATATATATTTAACATTTATCTCCTTTGGCAATATTTCTAATAATATAATAACAAGTTCTGTATCCATAGATGGTTTATGTTATTATATTCACAATAAATTGAATAATTATAATATTAGATCAAAGTTCTTCATTATTAATACGATTGTACTATATTTTTTATATAGTTGTCAATTTTACAGCGATAAGTATAAAACTGTATTCAATAAATTAAAATAGGTCATAATATAATTATAATATAATAATGGAGGCTAAAAAATGTTAGTAAAAGAAATACTAATTAAACAATTAGAGGACTTTGGGGTTAAACATATTTATAATTATCCAGGAGATACAACATTAACTTTTATTTCTGCTTTAAAGAATTCTAATATTAAGTTGTTTTCCACTAAACATGAAGGTGCAGCTGGGATGATGGCATCAGCAGAGTCTAAACTAACAGACAATTTAGCTGTATGCCTTTCACATAGTGGTCCTGGTACAGCCAATATCCTAAATGGTATAGCAGATGCAGCAAGTGATCGTGTACCAATGCTATTAATAAGTGGCCAAGTTGAAACATATAATATTGGAACCAATTTTAAACAGTTTATAAATCTAATGGAATTAACAAATCCATTTACTGTTTACTCTTCTATCCTGATAAATCCAGAAACGATTGTTGATCTCTTATTTAAAGCTGTTAGTATGGCTATTGCCAAAGGTGGTATAAGCCACATTATTATACCTATGGATGTATGGGATATGGAAAGTTCCGCTTTTTGTAGAAAATACCCAGAACATTTAAAGATTAAAAAAATACCAGATATTAATTTAATAAAACAAGCTGCAAATATCATAAACCAAGCAGAAAAACCAATTATCATCTATGGTCGCGGTTGCAAAAATATAGCTAATGAACTAATTGAACTAGCAGAAAAAATATCATCACCAATATTATCAACCTTACCCGCTGCCGGAATTATAGATTATGGATTTCCTTTTGAAATGGGGGTTTTGGGACATAGTGGGAATCAATATGCATCACAATTATTAAAAGAAGCAGATTTAATAATAAAACTAGCTGCTACCTGGTGGCCGGTTGATTATACCCCGCGAGAACCAAATATTATACAATTCGATGCCGTAAGAGAAAATATAGGGTCTTCTCATCCCGTAACCCTTGGCATTCCAGGAGATATTAGCCTATCAATTACCGAATTACAAAATCACCTAAATACAAAAAAGAATAATTCGTGGATAGAACAAACAAAGGGAATAAAAAACAAATGGATTGATGAAGTAAATACGGGGTATAGTCAAGAGAAATGGCCTTTAGCACCTTCTCAGGTAATTAAGGTGTTTAGTGAAAATTGTAATGAAAATGATATTATTTCACTTGACTCTGGTGATAACGTCATATTCTTTGGTAAATTCTTTGGAAATAAATGTAAGGATATATTAATTTCTGGTACCTGGCGTACTATGGGTTTTGGACTATCTGCAGCATTAGCTGCAAAAATTAACTATCCAGAAAACAATTCTATAGTAATAACTGGTGATGGTGGACTAACTATGGTAATGTCGGAACTATTAACTGCTAATAGATATAATCTTCCAATTACAATTATTGTATTAAATAACGGTAATCTTGCCATGGAAAAAAATAGAATGATTGCAGCAGACCTTCCAACAGAAGAAGTTGATTTAACTAATCCTGATTTTGTTAAATTAGCAGAATCATGTGGTATTAGAGGAATTAGGATAGACAGTCTTAACAATTTAAAAAATGCAATTAATGATGCACGTAATAGTAATGTAGCAGTATTAATAGATGTACCAGTAAGTAGTCCAATAATTCCCGGCACAAAGTTAAGCTAGAAGTTTATTGTGTCCACATATAGAGGTAATTTACCCTTGATAAATATAAGACCTTGTGTTAATATTAAGTAAAATATTATAAGTTTAAGATAAAAATTATGTATTGCATTTTCTTTTTAGTATCCTTTGTCTTTAGTATCCCAATTAAATTGGAGGTAACTCTCGTCTCTAAAAACAGGGATGAGAGTTTTTTTATACATACATAGTAATAATAATTTTTTTATAAAGTTTGCTAATTTAAGTTTTTAATAATTTGAAATGATAAGGGGAGAAATATTATGATTGATTTTAAAGCAAAGCTTGCTGGATTGATCGATGAAAAGTATGAATCCATTGAAAAAAATGATATATTAGAGTTATTAGAAGTACCACCTCAAGAGGATATGGGTGATTTAGCTCTGCCCTGTTTTAAGTTTGCTGGTATATTTCGTAAATCACCAAATTTAATTGCTGAAGAAATAGCTGAGAGTATAAGTTTAAGTGATTATTTTGAAGAAGTCAAAAATCTAGGTCCATATGTAAACTTTTTTATAAACAAAAAACTTATAGCTAAAACTGTTATAAAAGATGTTTTTGACAATGAGGAAGAATTCGGTTCATCATCTATGGGAGAGGGAAAGAATGTTATAGTGGAATTTTCTTCACCAAATATAGCCAAACCATTCAGCATTGCTCATATTAGGACAACAGTTATAGGACACGCTTTAAGAAATATTTATCAATATTTGGGTTTTAACACTATCGCCATTAACCATCTCGGTGATTATGGTACTCAATTTGGAAAACTAATTGTAGCCTTTAAGACCTGGGGTAAACGGGAAGTAATTGAAAAAAACCCTATACCAGAATTACTAAAGTTGTATGTTAAATTTCATAATGTAGCAGAAGAAAAACCCGAACTTGAAGATGAAGCCAGAGAATGGTTTAAAAAACTTGAAAATAATGATGAGGAAGCATTGGAACTATGGAAATGGTTTAAAGATGTAAGTCTTAAAGAATTTAACAGAATTTATGAAATGATGGGTATAAATTTTGATTCATATGCAGGTGAGAGTTTTTATTCTGATAAAATGTCAAGGGTTATTGATTTATTGGAAGAAAAAAACCTATTAAAAGAATCTGAAGGTGCCAGGATAGTTGATTTAGAAGAATTTGATATGCCACCTGCTCTTATTAATAAAAGCGATGGTTCTACTTTGTATATTACTCGTGATATTGCTGCAGCACTCTACAGAAAAGATAAATATAATTTCCATAAAAACATATATGTTGTAGGTTCACAACAAAATTTACACTTCCAACAAATGTTTAAAATACTTGATTTACTCGGCTTTGAATGGGCTGACGACTGTACTCATGTTCCTTTTGGCATGGTTAGCTTAAAAGATGGTACAATGTCTACTCGTAAAGGCAGGGTTGTCTTCCTTGAAGATGTATTAAATAAGGCTATTGATAAAACTGAAGAAATAATAAGTGAAAAAAACCCTAATCTAGAAAACAAAAAACAGGTAGCGCAGGATGTAGGTATAGGCGCAATTATATTCCAGGAATTATCTCATAGCAGAATAAAGGATTACTTATTTTCTTGGGAATCTGCCCTCTCTTTTGAAGGTGAAACTGGTCCATATGTGCAATATACACATGCTAGGTCTAACTCTGTTTTGGAAAAGGCTAATATTGCAAACTACCAAGACATCCTTAAGATTAATAGTTCTGGTAACGAAGTTGAGGCATTGGAAAATATGAATTACAGTTTACTTACTGAAGATGAAGCATTTAATGTAATAAAACAAATCTATACAATGCCAGACACAATTGTTAAAGCCATGGAAAAAAATGAACCTTTTCTTATAACTAGACATATTACAAATTTAGCTCAATCATTCAATAAATTTTATCATGAGTGTCCAATTTTAGTGGATGATTTAGAAATTAGAAAAGCACGTCTTCTACTAGTCTATACCGCGAAAACAGCCATCAAAATCGGCTTGAACCTATTAGGTATAAAAGCACCTAAGCAAATGTAAGTAATATACACGATAAATATTCATAAAAATTAACGACCCTGTAATATGTAGTTCTTGAAAATTCATTCTACATATAGGGTCGTTTTTTACTTGTAACAATATCCTTTAATAAAGAAGACTTGATTTAGATTGAGTTTTTACCCTACCTGAATCATATACCCACTATCAGACCACAACCAAATGAAAGTCGTCAAGAAATCTTTGTAAACTTTCAATTTATGTAAGACGCTTACTTATGTAACCAGTTCAATAATAGCTGATGCATATATTTTCGTAACTAAAATTAAGTCTTCAATAGATATATACTCATCTTTTTGGTGTGCCAATTCCTCACGACCTGGAAAGGCAGCTCCGAATGCAACTGCCTTATTTATTGCTCTAGCATATGTTCCGCCACCAATAGTAGTTGGTTCACTCTTGTCTCCTGTATATTCTTGATAAACTTTCATAAGTTTTTTCACTAAAGGGTCATCTTTCTTAACATATAAAGGAGCCATATGACTCAATTCTTTATACTGCATGTTATATGTATCTAAAATATCTTTTATCTTACTTACAACTATATTATACTCATATGTAACCGGATAACGTATATTAACTGTGATTTCAGCCATTGTCTGGCTTATATTTATTTTACCAACATTAAAAGTCAACAAACCAGAAATATCATCTTCCAATTTACACTCCATAGATTGACCATTATATTCCATACCAATTCTATCATTATAAAATTCTAATATTTCTGCAATACCACCCTCAATTATATCAAAGGTGTTTAAAAATACCATCAATTGAGAAATAGCATTATACCCAAGCTCAGGTAGACTGCCGTGTGCTGATACCCCATAGGATTTTATAATTATATTTTCTCCATCAATTTCAGATTTTAATTTAATTGATTTATTGTTTTCTACATAATCTGATAATTTTTCTTTAATAAACTCCTGGTAATCTGTCTTTATAATCGCCTGACAATATTCTGGAACCATATTTGGAGCATTACCTCCACTTATTTCTATTGCTTTTATTTTATCTAGATTATCTGTATTTAATTTTTTCAATATATTAAATGTCAATATACCTTTTTCACCGTGAATTACAGGGAAATCTGCATCTGGAGAAAATGCTAAGTCAGGTGTCTCTTCTTTTTTTAAATAATATTCAAGCCCCTGCCATCCGCTCTCTTCATTAGTTCCTAAAATCAATCTAACCCTTTTGTTCAGTTTAATACCACTATCCATAACTGCTTTTAATGCATATAATGCTGCAACAGCTGGTCCTTTGTCATCAATACTACCCCTACCATACAAATTACCTTGATGAATTTCTGCACCATATGGTGGATATGTCCAATTATTACCCTCTGGAACAACATCGAGGTGACATAAAATACCAAGGAGATCTTCTCCTTCACCTATTTCTATATGCCCGGCATAACCATCAACGTTTTTTGTCTCAAATCCCATTAAATCAGCAATATTTAGTGTAGTCTCCAGACATTCATTTACTCCCTGACCAAAAGGCATACCATCTTCAGCGTTACCTTCCACACTTTTTATTCTAATAATTTTTTGAGCAGTTCCTATAATATCTTCTTTCATTTCATCTACTTTATTATTAATATTAGCATTCATAATTAGCTTCTCCTTTCATATCTTACTATTATAAGCGTATCATCATCATAACAATATATTCCTAGACAGACTTTTAATCTTTAAAAAATGGACATTTTTTTATATTTATAATATTATATTAATATAATATATAATGGTTTGATTACAAAAAGGTCATCTTAAGCTGCAGGGCAATTTGCTTTATATAAAATTTTTGTGATTTAATCATATAATATCATTTCCAAATAATAAGGAGGTCTTCGTCAAGATGAAAGATATTGATATTAATACAAATTGTAAGGTTATCCCTATAGCACAAGAAAAAATATACAAAGGCGATGAAGAGATTGCTGTCCTACTACTACACGGATATACAGGGACACCTAATGAAATGGATTATTTAGCAAAAAGGATTAATGAAGAAAGCAAATATACAGTATATATACCAAGATTACCCGGGCATGGAACTAATACTTCAGATTTTCGTCAAAGTAATGCCCGGGACTGGATTAGAAAAGCCTATGACTCCTACCTAAACCTTAAAAGTAATTACAAAACGGTCTACGTTGGAGGTTTATCTATGGGTGGTTTATTAGCAATACTTACAGCATCTCATTTTGAGATAGAGAAATTATTCTTAATCGCTGCCGCCTTATATACCCATAACAAACTACTTCTATTAACTCCTGTAATTAAGCATATTCTACCTGTAATGAAAAATGATTTAGCCAAAGACCCTAAGGAATATGATACTAATGATGAATTAATGTTATATCACAACTATTGGAAAAACCATTACACTGCCCAGGCAGCAGAGCTTTATAAATTAATGAGACTAAGTAAAAAGAAATTAAGCAATATTGAATCAGACACTTTAATAATAAGTTCTGAGACTGATGAACAGGTTCCCATGAAAGCAGCATATATGATTGAGAAAAAACTATCTTCACAAAACAAAAGATTAATTACCTTTAATAATTCCCCTCATGTAATTAATAATGGTCCAGAGAAAGAATCCTGTGCTGATCATATTATAGAATTTCTAGAAGGTTAAATTAATTTTTCAAACCTATCTACAAATTCTTTAAATGTATCAATTGCAGCCTTAATAGGTGTGGATGAGGTCATATCTACACCAGCAGTTTTCAAGACATTTAAAGGATAATCAGAATCCCCGCTCTTTAAGAAATTAATATATTTCACAACAGCAGAGCTACCTTCATCTAATATTTTACTTGCAAGGGCTGTAGCTGCAGAGAAACCTGTTGCATATTTGTACACATAGAAATTGTAATAAAAATGTGGTATTCTTGACCATTCAAGATCTATTTGTTCATCAATTACCATATCAGGACCAAAATACTCTTTATTTAAATTACGATAAACCTCTTTCAGAAATTTGGGAGTTAAAGGAGTACCCTTTTCTGCTTCATCATGAATTATCATTTCAAACTCTGCAAACATGGTTTGTCTGAATACTGTACCACGAAATTGTTCTAAATAATGATTAATTAAATATTTCTTTTTCATATCATCATCAGTATTTTCCAACAAATAATGTAATAATAGAATCTCATTTAAAGTAGAAGCAACCTCTGCTACGAATATTTTATAATTAGCATATACAAAAGGTTGACTCTTATTAGAATAATATGTATGTAGTGCATGACCCATCTCATGGGCTAAAGTAAACATATTATCAAGACTATCTGTATAATTCATTAAAACATAAGGGTGGACTCCATAACAACCTGATGAATAGGCACCAGAACGTTTACCCTGGTTTTCATATATATCTACCCATCCTGAATTAAATCCATCTTTCAATATATTTACGTAGTCTTCTCCCAATGGTGCAATACCTTTGATAACATTTTCTTTAGCTTCTTGATAAGGAATTTTCAAATCTAATTCTTTTACTAAAGGCACATAAACATCATACATATGTAGTTCATCTAATTCCAATACTTTCTTACGAATTGAAACATATTTGTACATCCCATCAATATTCTCTTTTACAGTACTGATTAGGTTTGTATAGACATCAACTGGAACATTATCATTATCAAGAGCTGCCTCTAATGCAGAATCGTAATTCCGAGCTTTGGAATAAAAGATATGGCTTTTGACTGAAGTATTGAGAGTGGTTGCAAAAGTATTTATAAACTCATCATACTTACTATATAATGCAGTAAAAGCATCTTTACGTACACTGCCATCTTTGCTTTGCATAAAGTCTATATATCTACCATGTGTAATCCTAACTTCTTCCCCATCTTCATTTTTAATAGTTGGAAATGTCAGGTCAGCATTATTAAGCATACCAAAAATATTATTTGGGCCCTGGGTAACGTCCCCTGCCATAGCCAGTAACTTTTCTTCTTTAGCACTTAAAAAGTGTTCCTTTTTCCTAAGGATATTTTTAAGTAATTGACGATATAATTTTAAGTCATCATTTTCATCTAGATATTTTTCTACTTCATTTTCGGATAATGTAATGATTTCAGGTACCATAAAAGATGTAGCACTATTAACTTGATTATACTGACCTTGTGCTCTATTATGTAATGCTTGGTATGTTTGATCAGAGGTGTTCTCATCTTGCCTCATATGAGAATATGCATATAATCGTGATATAACTTCTTCAATCTTCATAATTAACTCAATACCCTGAAACAATCTAGCACTAGATGAAACTAAATTACCTTTATATTCTTCCAAACTTTCCAACATATCCTTAACTTTCGAAAAATCATTTTCCCAATCATCATCAGTTTTATAGATATCTTCCAGGTTCCATTTGTATTTATCCTCAACATCACTTCTTACAGGTAATTCCTTAGCCATAAACAACACCCTTCCTATATTTTTCTTCATGATAAATTAGCCATTTTTTTCTATCTAAACCACCTGCATAACCAGTCAAATTTCCTGATGCTCCAATAACACGATGACAGGGAATAATTATTGGCAGTTTATTTTTATTATTGGCATTCCCAACTGCTCTAGCAGCGTTAGGAGATCCAATAGCTCTAGCAATCTCTCCATAAGTTGATGATTGGCCGTATGGAATTTTCATTAATTCATACCAGACACTTTTTTGAAAATCAGTACCTTCTAGAACTACCGGAACCTCGAATTTTTCCAATTTTCCAGTGAAATATTTATTTAATTCACCAAAAATATATTTATAAATCGAGTAATCACATTCCCTAATATATATATCTTTGCTGATGTTATTATTCTTAGCATTATTATTAAAACTTATCCTATGGATACCCCTTTTAGTAAACATAACTGTTAATATACCTAATGGAGATGGATATTTAAAATATGACTGTTCCATCACCATTCACCCCTATAAAATTTTAGACTTTCATTTATAGGATATTTTTGTAAAAATGATGATATCAAGATATATGCCTCTGCTCTGCTTAATAAACGATTTTCTTTTATATTGAATTTTATAATTTCAGGAATTAAGTCATATTCAATTGCTGTTTGGAAATATTCATCCTCATTTAAATCAGCAACCCTTTTACTAATAGCAACCATTAATAACATAGCGGCTTGATTCCGAGTTAAAGGCTGATTGTTACTCATTGTCTCCAAACCACCTGGTACCCATTCATATAATATTTCTGCTTTCTGTTGTTTAAGACCCTTTACTATTATATGAGCAAACTCCCTTTCACTCATCTCCTTATTAAGTAAAAAATCGTTTTGGTAACCACCTACTAAAAGACCCCAGGACAATAAATATTCAAGATGTTCTTTAATATCTCTAACAGTATAAAGTGGAAAATTATCTTCAGTCCTATTTACCTTACTATTTGTAAATGTTAATATCCTATTAAAGACATTACTATCATTATCAAGTAAACTAGATTGATTAACTTCAAAGACTAAATTTTTTCCAATATAATTATTATATCTTTTTATAGTTTCATTAATTCCTAATTTTTTTTGAATATCAAGTATCAAATCTGGGTTACTTATAAATTTATCTAGTTCTAGATTATTTTTTATTGCATAAGCAGTAATAAGTCCGGCTGCTTCAGCAGTAGCCATTCCAGTAGGTATTACACGAGCACTAGCTGCAGCTAAAGAACTATATCCACTACTCCTACCAACAACAAATAAATTGTCAATGCCTAAAGGTAATAATGAACGAATAGGAATACCATAAATATCTGGATTAAAAAGCACAAAACCATTGTATTGTGGGTTAGAAGCCTGATAATCCAAAGGGTAAGAAGCTAAAGCTATTGTATCCTCAAATACCCTATTATTAAATAGATCCTCAACTTTCAACTGATAACGTGATAAAATATGACGGCTTTCCCGTATATAAAGTTCTTCAGGAAAAGGAAGTAGTTTAGCTTCTTGAAATCCACCCAGATTTTCTTTTAAAAAACTAACTACATGGACAGCCTCATCTTTTCCACGTTGATAGGCCTCTTTTAGTGAATCTTTATCAATAGGGTTAACATCAAATACCAACAAAGCATTTATATAAACTTCACTTTTTTCGCCCTTTTCCTCTATTACAATATTTAAACCCCGTAATTTTGTATTTTTATTGGCCGGTTTGTACAATTGACCAATCTTAACAAAACCCCAGGCATTATCATTATTAATATGAGAAGGGCCAAATTTATTCGATCTAGCATCTATCGCTAATTTACTCCAATCAATATTATCAATATGTAGTACTATAGTTACTGCCATATGCCTATCTGGAAGACCAACATCAGCCCCACCCTTAAAATAGGGAGCACCTGCACTGACAGAAAAATCGGCATCTTGACTTGCGTCTATAAAATATTCAGCTTGAATTTCTTTCTTTCCCTCATTGGTTTCAATGATAATTGACTTTATAAAACTATCTTTTTTTTTCGCTGTTATTAAATTTGCATTTCTAATAATTATTATATTTTTTTCTGCAGCAAGCATATTTCCAAAGACTTCAGTCGCTTTTTCTATGGAGAAACTAATATTACCACCAACATTTTTATGCCATTCAGCAAAAAGACCTTTATTAAGATTCTTTCCATCAGGTGCATTATTTATATCAAGAAAATTAAGACCACCATATGTCATCAATCCACCAGGTTTATCTCGATGTAATATCAACAAAGTTTTTACACCATTTCTTGCAGCACTAATTGCTGCCGAGACTCCTTCTGGTTCCCCTCCATAGACAATTAAAGGATAGATATCTTCATCTAATGTTTGACCGTTTTTATCGATAATTAAACTTTCAGCATTAATATCATTATTATTATTTTTTTGATCAGCTGTAATATTATTTGATATAATAAGTGCGAAAACGACTAATAAAACTAAAATGATTATTCTACTTTTTTTAATATACCACTTCATAAGATACCCCCTATATACATATAAAGAATATTTGATTCAGATGGAATTTGTATCTCCATCTGAATCCTAGATTATCAATATAATCCATTAAAATTTTGCATTACCAGGAGTTCTTGGGAAAGAGATAACGTCTCTAATATTACCCATTCCTGAAATATACATAAGAATTCTCTCAAATCCAAGTCCAAACCCTGAATGTGGTACTGTACCATATTTTCGTAAATCAAGGAACCACTGATATTTTTCAATATTCATATCTTGCTCTTTCATTCTATCAAATAAAACATCATATCTTTCTTCCCTTTGGCTTCCTCCGATTATTTCACCTACCTGAGGCACAAGACAATCTACTGCCCGAACAGTTTTTTTATCATCATTAACCCTCATATAAAAAGCCTTAATCCCTTTAGGATAATCAGTAACCATAATAGGCTTTTTAAAGTGTTTTTCTGTTAAATATCGTTCATGCTCTGATTGTAAATCAATACCCCATTCCACTGGATACTCAAAATTTTCATCTGTTTCCTCCAGTATTTCAATTGCTTCTGTATATGTTACTCGACCAAATTCAGCATTTATTATATCTTCAAGGATTTTAATCCTACCTTTATCTATCCACTTATTAAAAAAGTCCATTTCTTCTTCTGCATTTTCTAAAGCATATTTAAAGAGATATTTAATGAAATCCTCAATAACATCCATCATTTCATCTAATTCACAGAAGGCCATCTCAGGCTCAATCATCCAGAACTCCGATGCATGTCGTGAAGTATTAGAGTTTTCCGCTCTAAAGGTTGGTCCAAATGTATATACATCACCTATTGCAGTTGCTAATATTTCTGCTTCAAGTTGTCCACTCACAGCCAAACCTGCTTCTTCTGTAAAAAAGTCTTTTTTAAAATCAATCCTTCCTTTATCAGTCATCGGAAGATTATGTAAATCTAGTGTAGTTACCTGAAACAACTCACCAGCACCCTCTGCATCACCTGTAGTAATTAGTGGTGTATGAATATAATTAAAACCTTTATTTTGAAAATATTCATGAATACCATGGGCCATTTTACTACGGAAACGGTTTACTACTCCAAAAGTATTTGTCCTTGCCCTTAAATGAGCAATCTCTCTTAAAAATTCAAAACTATGACGTTTTTTTTGTAAAATATAATCTGTAGGTGCATCTCCAACAACGATTATTTCATCTGCTTTCATCTCTATGCTCTGTTCATTACCCTGTGATTCTTCCAGATATCCAGTTATTTTTAAACTAGCACCAGTATTTATATCATCTAATGGAAATTTTCCAGGTTCAAGGATAACCACCTGTAAATTATTAAGACTACTACCATCATTAATTTCTAAAAATGCTATATTCTTTGAAACCCTTTTTGTTCTAACCCAACCTAATACAACTACATTTTCATAATCTTCTTTTGCTACATTTTTGTTTAGTATATCTTTTACCTTAATTCTTTTAAAATAATCCATTTTTTATTCCTCCTCATGACTAAGTAAATATTACTATGTAAATATTATAACCAATAAATATAATTCTTTATTAATATAAAAATACCTGCATAAATTTCAAGATTTGTTAACTTACCATCCCCATAACTCTTGATTACTTGTTGAAACGGCAAAAACTCTTTTTTTAAGTAATTTTTCTATCTCTTCTCTTTTAGTAATTAATCCACCAGCTATTATAGGACAGCTAATTTTATTATTAATATGTTCAATAAAATATGGGGCAGCAATCCCAGGCAAGATTTCAACAGCATCAGGTTGATTTCTTTCTAAAAGATGCTCACCAGTTTTTAAAGCCGCAGAATCCAAAAGAAACAAACGCTGAATTGCCATCAAGCCCTCTATTTTAGCAGCTCGAATAAGATTACTTTTAGTAGTAACGATACCATCACAAAGATTATTTACTGCAAGATATCGAATACCTTTTTTATCTCTACCTATTCCATCTATTAAATCAATATGTAAAAAAAGTAATTTATCATTTTCTCTTGCACTATCCATAATTTCAGCTAAAACAAAGATATCACCAAATAAAACAAAAAGTGCGACACAATCACTTTTTACTGCTTCTTTTAAATCCTGTTTATTCCTGAGACCTGCAATAACAGGATGCTTTTTAAAGTAAGTTTTTAGATGGTTCATTTGATATCACCTTTTCTTATTATTAAGAATATCTTCTCCATTTCCGTTGGTAATATGCTTAGATATTTTAAGGTCTCTCCAGTTACGACTGATTGCCAGAAACGTGTTACCAACATCTTATCTCACTGTCTTCAATTAATAATGTTTTTTAGTTATTCTACTTTAATCTTTTAATATTTCTAGTCGCAATTAAATCTACTTTAGTATTCATTATATTACTTTTTATTACTTGACCAATCCTAATAGGGGCTTCTACTTCAATCTTAGCTATTTCCACCATTGTTGGAAGAAGTAAATCTTTAGGTATTCCTTTTTCCGTTTTAACAGAAACCAATGGTAGTTCACCATTTATCACTTTAACGGTAGTAGGTAGGATACGTGTAGGGTTTTTAAACTCTTTCTTAGCATACTCTTTCCCTTTTTGACATTCGTATCCTGAAATATTAGTAATTTCTTGATTATAATCAACTGTTATACGGCACCCTTTAGGACATCCAATACATATAATATTCTTTCTAGACAAACCCATTACCTCCTTCTTTTTCTGTTAAAATTCTTAGTTTATTTAGATCTTCATTTAGTAGTTTTTCTGGTAAGCTAACTGTAAGCATTTCGCCAGGACTAACTAGAGGCCGTTTATAAGATGCTATTATATTACCTTGTTCATCAATAATTTTCACTCGTACATTTTCTTCTGGCTTTTTAACCCTCATAAATAATTTAAGCAACTTTCTCTCTTGATCAAAGTAGGATATTTTTTGTGGCACAACATAGCTTATGTTTTCATCAGGAATAATTTCTATAACTTTATTTCTTTTTTCTAATCCACTCTGAAGATATTTTGCTGCATATCTTCCTGCAATTTCGCTTTCTTCAGTAACATAATCAACTAAATCATGAACTTGTAGTACATTACCACAGGCAAATACACCTTCTACTTCAGTCTCTCGAATCTCATTAACAATCGGTCCCCCTGTAACCTTATCTAAATTAATGTATATTTCCTTTGTTAGCTCATTTTCGGGAATTAAACCTACAGAAAACAAGACTGTATCACATGAGATTTCCTTTTCTGTTCCAGGAATCGCTTCCATATTATTATCTACTTTGGAAATAACAATACTTTCTACTCTTTTTTTACCATTAATTTTTGTAATGGTATGATTTAATAATAATGGAATATCAAAATCATCGAGACATTGTACTTTATTCCTAATTAACCCTGTAGAATAAGGCATTATTTCCAGAACTGCTTTTACATTAGCACCTTCCAATGTCATTCTCCTTGCCATAATTAAACCTATATCCCCAGATCCTAAAATAACTACTTCTTTTCCTGGCATATAACCCTCTATATTAACATAACGCTGAGCAGTACCTGCAGTTAACACTCCTGATGGTCTTTCCCCAGGTATTCTAATGGCCTCTCTAGTTCTTTCACGACAACCCATTGCTAGAATTATTGCTTTAGTTTTGATGCGCATAACTCCATCAGTACTATTAACAGCAATTATTTCTTTGTTTTGATTTATACTAACTACCATTGTTTCTATTTTAACATCGATACTTAGATCAGATAATTGTTTTATAAACCTATGGGCATATTCTGGGCCTGTTAATTCTTCCTTGAAATAATCCAATCCAAATCCATTATGAATACATTGTTGAAGAATACCACCTAAGTATTTATCTCTTTCTAAGATAAGTATTTTTTCAATCCCATTTTTATTAGCCTCGATTGCTGCCGCCAAACCAGCAGGCCCTCCCCCTATGACTACTAGATCATACTTAAGCCTCATATTCATCACCAACCTTAAGTAAAAACTCTTTAGATTTTACTAATAATATTTCGGAGCCCTCTCCCTTTTTACTTATCTTAATTGGATCTAGACCAAATTCTTTAGCAAGTATCTCTAAAACCCTAGGACCACAAAATCCCCCTTGACAACGACCAGCACCTGCTCTTGTTCTTCTTTTAACAGCATCAAGACTTCTAGCTGGAACAGGTCGATGGATAGCATCTATAATTTCACCCTTAGTAACTTTCTCACATCGACATATAACTTCACCATATCTAGAGTCTTTTTTAATTAGTTCATTCCATTCAACTATACTCTCCTCAGTAAAAATCGGCCTTTCTTTTAATGTTTCTTTATAATTATCTTTCTTGTTTATTTCTATTAAATTACTTTTTAATGTAAAATCTTTTACTAAATCAATTACTACCTCAGCAATGGCCGGAGCTGATGTAAGACCTGGGGATTGTATTCCAGCAACATTTATAAGACCTTTTACTAACTCTGAATTCTCTATAATAAAATCACCGTCTTCTGCTATTGCCCTTAGACCAGCAAAGTTAGCAATTACATCTCTTCTACTAATCCCTGGAACTAACTTACTAGCACCTTGATATATTTCACTTAAACCCTCACCACTTACTGCTAAATCACACTTATCTTCCACAATATTTGAATTTGGTCCTAGCATCAAATTCCCATGAACGGTAGGTGTCAAAAGTATACCTTTTGATTTTTGATTAGGAATTGGGAATAGTACATGTTTGACATAATTGCCCCAGTTTTTATCCAGTAAATTATATTCCCCTTTACGAGATTTAATTTTAATACTATCATCACCAGCCATCCTAGCAATAGCATCAGAAAATAAGCCGGCAGCATTTATGACAATCTTAGTATTAATAATACCTTTATTTGTCTTTACCCCTAGTACTTGACTTTTTTCCGTTAGAACATCCAGAACTTCAGTATTCAATAATATTTTTACCCCATTCATTACAGCATTATCTGCAAGGGCAATTGTAAACTCATAGCTTGAAATAATTCCAGCTGTTGGTGCGTAAAGAGCAAATTTAGCATCTTTGTTTAAGTTAGGTTCAAGATCATAGAGATTCTCACCAGAAATAATCTCCATCCCGGTTACACCCATCTTTTCACCATTTTCTTTTTCCCTTTTTAATGTTCTTAAGTCATCATCAGTAAACCCTATGACCAGTGACCCAATCCTATCAAATGGAACATTAAGATCACTACACAATTTATCAAATAAAGGGTTTGCTTTAACATTCAACTTACCTTTCAGTGTATTAGAATCAGCATTATAACCAGCATGAATAATTCCTGAATTAGCTTTACTGGTACCCATGGCTACATCATCATCTTTTTCAAGTAAAACTATATCAAGATCATATCTTGCAAGTTCTCTAGCTATAGCTGAGCCTATCACACCACCTCCGACAATTAATATATCAGTTTTCATAGTACCCCTCCATATATTTACGTTAATAAAAAAATAAACCATTTAACTAACATCTTCCCATGAAGATATAACAGGACAAAAATGTCCCGTTTGTTAATTAATGGTTATCTCTTTTTCTCTACCATTTTTATTTAATTGTTATAAATAATTATATACTACAATTAAAAGAAATTCAATATATTAATATAAATTTTATACACTTATAAATAATCTAATATGTGTAAGTACTTACTTTTAAAGTTGGATTGTTACAAATATATCTCAATAAGCACTATTTTTAAAAAAATTAAATTCTCGGTTCCTATGCTTCACGAGTCCATTGGATAGTGGTTGAAACAGCCCGCTTCCACCCTTTGTATAACTCTTCTCTTCTTTTAAGCATCATAATTGGTTTAAATGTTTGATCAATAGTCCTATTTTTCAGTATTTCTGATCTGTCTGACCAGAATCCAACAGCTAAACCTGCTAGAAAAGCTGCACCTGCTGCTGTTGTTTCAGTATTTGCTGGACGTTCTACACTTGTTGCTGTCATATCTGATAAAAATTGAAGCATAAAATTGTTAGAGGATGCACCCCCATCAACTTTTATATCTTTTAATCTAACACCAGAATCTTCTACCATAGCTGACAAAATATCTTTACTCTGATAAACCAGTGACTCTAATGTCGCCCTTATAAGGTGATTTTTATTACTACCTCTAGAAATACCAACAATAATCCCCCTAGCTTCAGGCTCCCAATATGGAGCACCAAGGCCAGTAAAAGCTGGAACAAGATAAACTCCTCCATTGTCTTCCACTTTTTCTGCAAAATATTGAGAATCAGAAGAATCCTCAATTAGATTCATTTCATCCCGCAACCATTGTACTGCTGCTCCAGCGTTAAATATACTTCCTTCCAGTGCATATTCAATTTTATCATCAGTACAGCATGCAATTGTAGTTAATAAACCATTATGGGATTTCACTGCCTGATTACCTGTATTCATTAACATAAAACTTCCTGTTCCATAAGTTATCTTAGCCATACCCTTTTCATAACAACCCTGCCCAAATGTAGCTGCTTGTTGGTCACCAGCTATACCAGAAATAGGAACCTTTTCACCAAAAAATATATCAGCTGAAGTATATCCATATAATTCACTACTAGATTTAACATCAGGGAGCATATTTTCTGGAATATCCAATATATTAAGCAATTCTTTATCCCATGATAGATTATGTATATTATATATTAAAGTACGTGAGGCATTTGTATAGTCAGTAACATGTACCTTGCCACCAGTAAGTCTCCAAATAAGCCAACTATCTATTGTACCAAATAATAAATCACCTTGCTCTGCTCTCTTCCTAGCATCCCTTAAATTATCGAAAATCCATTTAATTTTTGTTCCAGAAAAGTATGGATCTAACAAAAGGCCGGTTTTTTCCTTAAAAATTTTCTCATAGCCATCTTTTTTCAAATTATTACATATCTTAGTACTCCTTCTACACTGCCAAACTATTGCATTATGAATAGGTTTACCAGTGTTTTTGTCCCAAACTACAGTTGTCTCTCGCTGATTGGTAATGCCTATTGCTTTTATTTTTCCTGCATTTATCTTCGATTTCTGTAATACCTCTGTAATAACATCCATTACAGATCTCCAGATATCTTCTGGATTATGCTCAACCCAGCCAGTCTGAGGATAGATTTGTCGGAACTCTTCTTGTGCCCTAGCAATTTCCTTCCCCATATTATTATAAATAATTGCTCTTGAACTAGTAGTACCCTGATCCACCGCCAAAATAAATCCCTTTTCCATTTTAATCCCCCTTAAGCCAAGTCTGTGAGGATTATTGATTAAAGCTAATTATATCAATAATCCTAATAATTCCTTAACACTATTAAACACATAATCAGGGTTTTGCTCTGCATTGAGAAGGTCATCTCTCTTGGTTTCACCACTTAAAACCAGAATACTAGTAATATCAGCATTAATAGCCGTCTGAATATCTGTATAGAGACGATCTCCCATCATTGCAAATTCACTTTTACTTAAACCAGTTTTATTCTGAACAAAATCAATCATAAGTGTATTTGGTTTACCAATAACCAAAGGTTCCCTACCAGTAGATGTCTTTAACAAGCTAATCATGGCCCCACAGTCAGGCATACTCTTTCCACCAGCTAAAGGACAAACATAATCAGGATTTGTCGCTATATATGGTATACCTTTTAAAATAAGATCATGAGCATCCCATAATTTCTTATATTCTAATGTAGTGTCAAAACCCAATACAAGAAAGTCTATGTCTTTTGTTTTATCAGTAGTAAGACGAATACCTTTTTCGGTAAATTGTTCTTCTAAGGATGGAGTACCTAGTAAATATACTAAGGGGTTTTCTTTCTGATTAAGTATATAACTACTGGTAACATCTCCAGATGTTATAATCCTATTTAAGGACATTTCTATACCAAATTTAGATAATTTATTTACATAATCTGATGGATTTTTTGATGAATTGTTAGTAAAAAAGAAAAATTCTTTATTGGAACTTTTAAGTGTCTCTATAAATTCTTTAGCTCCATCAATTAAATTATCACCCAAATATATTGTTCCGTCCATATCAAGTAAAAAGCATTTAATTTTCTCTATCTTTTGCATAATAAGTATTTCCCTTCTTTTATAATTTGCTTAGTATAATAACTAATGGCAATTAATTAAACTTCTCCCCCAAATTCAATGAGATAATTAAAGAGAGAAATTTATGCTTCTATTAATTTGTCTAAATGATAAGTAACATAAGTAAACTTAGGACATATAATAAACTGTCAAATATTAAAAGAACACTAGAAAATATTTTAGATATATAGATAGATAAATAGTAATATAATATTTATTTATTTTTTTAGTCTTATAATAAAATGATTTATATATTACTGGTATAACGGAGGTTAAAATGATGATTTTATTAAATCAAAGACTTTCTCCAATAAGAGCCGAAATTCACGGAGGCCCGCTAGCACCAAACATTGGTGGGATAGTTAATTTCTATAATGTGCCTGGAGGTACTGAAGTTTGTGCTGACATTTCAGGATTACCAAAATATCAACCTGCTTCTGTTACAAATGGCGACCCAATAGGACCACACGGTTTTCATATACATCAATATGGAAATTGTGAAGTGGGTGATCCTGACAATCCATTCCAAGCTGCTGGAGGTCATTGGTCACCTGATAGTCAACCACATGGTAATCATGCTGGAGACTTCCCTGTATTATTTTCAAATAATGGAAGGTCCATAATGTGTTTCTTCACAAATAGATTTAAACCAAGAGATGTAATTGGTCGTTCAATTATTATACATCAAAACCCTGATGATTATCGTAGTCAACCAGCTGGTGATGCTGGAAAACGACTTTCTTGCGGCCTTATAAAAAATTATTCCAAGAGTCACTTTCCTTTTTAAGTTCACTTAATAAATTATTTACTAATTTACTATTTCCAGCTATTAATCTATACTTATTCTCCTTATTCGAGATTAACAAAACTTTACCACCAGCTTCTTCAACAATCAATATACCAGCAGCAATATCCCATAGATTTAATTTTAACTCCCAGTATCCATCAGTAGATCCACGGGCTACATTACAGAGATCATAAGCTGCACTACCAGTCCTTCTTAATCCTCGTATTTGAGGTAATAATCTATTTAAATAATTAAGATTATTATCAGGAGCTGTTGCTTTATCATAAGGAAACCCAGTAGATAATAATGCATTATTTACTCTATCCATAGTTGAAACGTTTATTTTATTACCATTGAGATAAGCCCCTGTACCTTTTACAGCATAAAATAATTCATCCTGTATTGGATAATAAATAAGACCAAGGACTATTTCATTCTTATATTCTAAAGCAATAGATATAGTAAAGATAGGGAAACCGTGAGCAAAGTTATTAGTTCCATCTAGTGGATCAATAATCCAGCGATAATCACCTTCTTTCATTATATTGGCACCCTCTTCTCCAATAATAGAATGACTTGGATATTTTTCTTTTATAAATTTAAATATTTTTTCCTCGGAGTTCCTATCCACATTTGTTACTAAATCATTTTCAGTACTTTTCCATTCAACTTCTAATGTTTTGTTAAAATTCTCTACCTGATATTTTCCAACAGATTTAATCAGTACTTTTACGTCATTTAGTATTGCTTCTAGATCTATCATATTTACCACCTCGTATGAATTATTATGGTTCTTCTCCATTTCCGTTGGTAGTATGCTTAGATATTTTGCTATTAACTGAATGAAATTTAAAAAGTCTCCAGTTACTACTGATTGTAAGAAATCTTCCATTATAGAAACCTTTAAGGTTGATTTACTTGATACCATAAATCAGATATTAAGAAGCGAATTAACAAAATTTTGTCTGAACGATAGTGAGTTTGATTTTGTTGCTTCTTAATTGAAAGAGCAACTGGGGTTTAGACTTTTTCATGAATGTAAGTGCCTCTAAATTCTCTTTTTAGTAACGCAATGTTACTTTAGAGATTAGACCGTCGAGGTCGTCATAGCAAAATTGTCGGACGTTTTCCACCAACGTAAATGGAGAAGATCCCTTATTATAATCTATTTTAGATTATTTGTCTTTAGATAATTTATTAAATCATCTCTAACTGTTTTTTTGAACTGACCTTTCTCTAATTGCCAGTATTGTATTGCTGTATCGTCTTTGCAAATTTCAATAATATTTGGATGACAGGTTAAAACAAACACCTGATGACTTTTTGATAATTCCCTTAACAAGCCCATGGTTTCCAGTAAATGCTTACTATCAAAGTTAACAAAACTATCATCCACTATCACTGGTAAAGCTGGTTCAATCTCTTTTATCCTACTAATTCTAATAGCAAGGAAGAGCTGCTCGTTTGTACCCCGGCTTAATATATCTGTACTTTCCTGTATAGTTCCATCCTTTAATAATGCCTTAAAATCACCCTTCATTATCTTTTCAGTTGGTAATATTGCCTTATACTCACCACTAGTAATTTTTCTAAAATATTGACTAGCACCAGCTAATAATTTATCCTTAGTTTGTTGGATAAATGTTTCACGTACTTTTTTTAATATATATGCAGCGGTTTTATTAATTGCATAGTCCTCAGCCAGATAACTCAATTCCTGTCTAGCACGATTTATCATATTTGAACCCTTTTTTAACTTTTCATCTGTTGATAAATCATCTAATTCCTTTTGGATAATTTGTTTTTGTTCCTCTGACTCTTTTAATTTAACTAGAAAATTTTCCATTTGCTCACGACTGTTGTAATAGCTAGTTTCGACACTTTCTAAGTTTAAAAACTTTTCATATAAATAAATAAAACTACTATATAAATCACTTATAGTTTTCTCGGTCTTATTATCTCCATTTTTAGGATAATCCCTCATGGCATTACGTACCAATTCAGTATTTAATACAGCCTTTATCTGTTGGACTAATTGCTCTTTTTCTTCTAATAAATCTTGATAGTTCCTTTTGCTTCTAGAATGTTCAAGATACTCTTCGATATATATAGGTATTCCCTGATCAAATTCCCCTAATTCTAGATTACTCAAATTATATAACTTTTTAAGTTCGTCCTTAAAAGCAATCAATTCATTTTCATAAATTGACAATTTTGAAACCAGTTCAATATATTCAAAAAGCTGTTCCAACATTGAAAACAATAGTTCATCTTGTAAATATAAAGATATATCTTCATCAACAACATTAACTGATAGGAGCTCAGGGAATTCCTTCAATATATTTAATAATTCTCTTAATTCATTTTCTATCAGATTATAATCCCTTTTTAAACGTACTTTTTTTTGTTCAATATCAAAAAGTTTTTCCTTAGCTTGTTGAACCTCTCTGAAATAATCTTTAATTAATTCAGGGGAAGCATCAGTAGTTAAACCAAAAGATCCCTTATATTTGTTTAATTCTTTTTTTAATGGTGAAATTAATTCACTATAACTATCTATTTTTTTTCTGCATGAATTTATTTTATGTTCTAAATTACTAAGCTCACTATAGCTTTTCTCTCGATAAGTAAGATAACCTTTCTCCAAGGTATATTTATAAAGCAAGTACATAATTATACCCAGGAAACCAGCCAAGCCAAACATGCTTAGATATAAGTGAATAAACGACAAGCCATAACCAAGTACTATAGAAATAAATGAGCTAATAAAATAAAAGCGTAACCTTTTTTTTGGATCCCTTACTTCTAGGGATTGTAATGACTCTTCCAAATAAATTTTACGTTCTTTATATTCCAGAAGTCTTTCTTTTTCAGTCTCTAATGTTGCTAATATTTTATTATATTTATCAATGAATCTCTGTAATGAAACCAGTTCTATATGATCAGTTTTTATGCTATGAAGATTTGAAATATCACCATGCCAATCTTCATTTATTTGGTTAATAGAGGACTTTAGCTTATCTTCATCATGAGCAATATTACGTTCAGTCTCATGATAGTACCGTATCCTTTCCTTGATACCTGATAAAGACTGTATAATTAAATTAACTTTTTCCTGATATTTCAAACATTTATCTTTAAAATCTTTTATCTTATCAATACCCAGTTTTTCTGTAAAAAATAGGTTTTGACTATTAACTTGCTCTACTTTTTCATTATATTTGCTTAATAAGTCCTTTGCTTTCTCTGGATAAAATTTGCTGGATAAATATTTTTTGGCTTCAGATGTAGATATCTTACTTTCTAGTTTAATAACTTTACTATAATTTTGATAATTATTTTTTAAAATGTCAAGACGATTTATCTCTTTATTCAGTTTATCCACTTTAATACTATATTCCTTTATCTGTCTATGGACCTTCTTTAATTCCTCTTGCTTTATATTATATCTATCTACTTGTTTTGATGCCTCTGCACGAATTTTTAGCCCCTCTTCTATCTGTGTAGAATAAGGTTTAAATTCCCTTACCATAGGATCCCCATTTTTTCCACCAATTTTCTCAGACTCTTTATTGAAATAATCTTCTAATTGTGGCAAGAGTACAAATTCCTGTAAACCAGCCCCTAATAAAATGGATTGTAATCTTTCTTTGTCTACATTATTATTTGTCTTTGCTTGAAGTTCATCTAATGTAATTGTAAACAATTGTTGATAAGTGAAAGGATCTAAATTATTGTACAACTCACTAACAGAAGCAACTTGCTTATCTCCCTTTACAGAACTAATTATAGGCTCACCATATCCTTGTAAATGAATAAGCATTTCTTCTCTATTATCTAGGGAAACCCTTGCTTCTACTTCATGTTTTTCCCTAGCAGTAATAAAATCATTTCTACGAGGAAAACCAAAGGCTATATGTCTTAACAATTGTAAAAAAGTAGTTTTACCAGCTCTATTCAAACCACCGATTATAACCATGCCTGGTGCTATTTCATCCATTTTTTGATTATTAAAAATACCAAAATCTTTAATAAATATATGATTTATTTTCACGATAGATCCCTCCTTACTATCAATTCTTCAAGGATCTTGTGCTTAGCCTGTTCTAAAATTTCTTTAAAAAGTTCCTCAGAAAGTTCAAATTTACTATAATCTATTTCTTCTTGATCATTACTATTTGTCCAAATAGTACCCAATTCATCTAGTAACTCTTCTTGAAAATGACTATTCTCCTTTAATAACATTGTAATTTTATCAATATCATTAAAAACTGGATTGTTATTAATTATATAATCATCGATAGGACTACCAGTCCTGTCATAGATCTTTCTTGTCCAAATAAATGGGGTTTTTTTAAGTAATTTTTGACGTAGTGTATTTATTAAAAAAGGTATTACTTCGTCTTTTTTTTCTTCTAACAATTCACTAATTTCTCCTCTACCAGTTAAAACCCAATCAACTATAAAACCATCAGTAAAGCTATAATTATCTATTTTAAGATGAAAAAAACTATTTAATAATTCATCTGAAATATCTGTAATCAGGTTCTGGATATCATTAATATTACCACTCTTAATAGAATCAATTGGTATCTCAATTTTTTGATAAATAACAGAAGAGAGACTTAGAAAAGTAAGCTCAGGTTCTGAATCTGGTAGTAAACGTAATAATACTGCTCCACCCAGTCCTTCCTCTCCCATATCCCTTCCTTGAGGTATTCCTGGATAGACTACGGCTTTATTTCTTGATTTATATAATAAGTTATACTTATGAATATGTCCCAATGCCCAATAATGAAAACCATCAATGTCTATTAACTCTTTTAATGAAGAGGGTATGTAATTCTTATTATCATTTTCAAGCTGTGTATGCAAAAGCCCAATATTCCATACTCCAGGTAATGGATCATATCCCAAATGTACTTTTTGGGATTCTGCCCTATTACGATATGAAAAACCTGAAATAGCTGCAATTAATTCACCATTCCTATCATATACCTTTTTGCTCTCTGGTTGCTTTTCTGTAAAAAGATGAACATTATCAGGCATTTCCAAAAGATTACTATATCCAGTAAGGGGGTCATGGTTTCCTGCAATTATATATACAGGAATATTTTTACTAGCTAGTCGCTGACATTGTTCATTAAAAAAGGCATTAGCCTTAACAGAACGACTCTCCTGATCATATACATCACCAGCAAAAATTACAAAATCAACCATATTTTCAATTGCCTGATCACAAATACGAGTAAAAGTATTATATATAGCGTTGTCTATATGGTCAGATATTTGATCACTGTATTGACCACCAAGATTTAATGTGCTACCAAGATGTATATCAGCAGCATGTATAAAGCTAATTTCTCTCACCGTGTTCCCTCCTTACATAAAAAACTTTATTAAAAACTATAAAAAAGCATTTAGCTCTTTTTTTAATTCCTGTGATATAGGTGTTAATGGAAGTCTAACTTCCGTTGATTCAATAAGATCCATTTTATTCAAGCAGTATTTCAATGGTGCAGGGTTAGGCTCCTTAAATAATAGCGGAATTACATTATATATCTTATTCCATTTCTGTAGGGCTAGTTGATAATCATTGTCCCTTTTTAGTAATCTATATATATCCACATAAACTTCAGTATTAATATGTGCAGAAGCTAATATTCCGCCATCTCCACCTGATGCAAGATTGGTATAATAAAATATATCTTCACCTGTTAATATTGAGAAATCTTCCGGCTTGTTTTGTAATAAATCCATACTTTGTTTAAAATCTCCACAACTATCTTTAATTCCAATTATATTATCAAGCTGAGCCAATTTATGTATTGTTTTATTTTCAATATTACGGCCTGTTCGATAGGGAATATTATAAATAACTATATCTAAATTTGTAGAGTTAGACAAGGCAGAAAAATGCTGATATATACCTTCTTGAGAGGGCAGGTTGTAATATGGACAGACAGATAAAATACCAGTGACACTACTTTTTTCTAATAACTTTAAATTCTTTATAACTTTACTGGTATAATTTCCTCCAAGTCCTATAATAATAGGAACTCTATCATTTACAAACTCAATGGTCTTATTTACTATTAGTTCAAATTCATATTCGCTAATTGTAGGGCACTCACCTGTAGTACCCAGGGGAATAATACCCGTAATTCCCTTTTTGATATAATAATCAATTAAAGCCTGATAGGATTGTATATCTATTTTATTGTCTTTAAATGGAGTAATAATAGGCAGCCATAGTCCTTCTATTTTCATCTTTACTTCCCTCCGGATTATTAATAATTTAGGTTCTTCTCCATTTTATTTAGTACAAAATGCCTAGGAATATTACCCACGGTTATGGAGATGATTCATCTTTTATTTAGTAGCATTATACTTAATTAGATCTTTTTCTATTACTAAGCATAACAATTCCAATAATAAGCAGAATAATAATAACAGGTGGAAACAAAAACCCCATAAAAATACTTCCTAAAACAGCAAATACTGTCGCAATAATCCCACCCAAAATGCCAAATAGCGAACCAAGTATTCCAATCACAATACTAAATACACCTAGAATAATAGGTAATACTAACTTTATACCTACAAATGCCAAAAGAATAATTACAATTAACATAATAGGTTCCATATCAACATCTCCTTTATTTAACTACCACAATTTTCTTTATCAATGCCATTTTATCATTATAAAAGTAAATTAGCAATAGTTTCAAAGAATAGAAAAAGCAGCTATAATAGCTGCTTTTTTTACTCTAGATTGATTTTTATAATATTATTGAATCTTTTGGAAAACTTAAAAATTTTATTACCCTCTCAATAATCTTATCATCTTATAAGATATATATTCAACAAATATAAGATCATTAAAATTTAACTCATTTTTTCTAATTCAAAAGACTGGTGTAATAATTTTACAGCTCTTTCCGCATCTTTCTCATCTATTAAACATGATACTTTGATATCAGCTGTTGTTATCATTTGAATATTTATATTTTCATTACCCAAAATACTAAACATCTTTGCAGCAATACCAGGAGTTGTAATCATACCAGCACCAACAATAGATACCTTGGCAACATCTGTATCAATGAATAAGTTTTCTGAACCTAAGTCGGATGCAATCTTTTCAATCTGCTTCCTACCCTTTTTAAGGTCATCTTTATTAATAGTAAATGTAATATCATTTTTTTGGTTATGCTGTAAGTTCTGGATTATCATGTCTACATTAACACCATATTCAGCTAGTCTGGTAAAAAGCTTACCAGCAACCCCAGGTTGATCGGGTATTCTCTCTACAGTTACTTTTACTTCATCTTTATCTGCTGTAACCCCAGTTACATTCTTCTTATTCTCCATATTTTCCATCCCCCCTACAAGTGTTCCAGGTTTATAATTAAAACTAGATGCAATATATAATTTGATATTATAAAACTTTGCTAATTCAACAGAACGGGGATGTAAGACCTTTGCCCCTAAACTAGCCAACTCTAGCATTTCTTCATAAGATATAAAGTCTAATTTACGTGCCTCTGGTACAAGACGAGGATCTGTAGTATATATTCCATCAACGTCCGAATAAATTTCACAACAATCAGCACCCAATGAAGCTGCGAGAGCAACTGCTGTAGTATCTGAACCCCCACGACCCAGGGTAGTAAAATCCTCCTGAGAATTTATCCCCTGAAAACCAGCTATGACAACAATTTTGCCATTATCCAACTCACTATAAATCCGTGTATTATCAATATTCCTGATTTCAGCTCTATTATGATGATCATTTGTCTGAATTTTAACCTGACTACCTGTTAAAGATATTGATTTATAACCTTTTTCCTGAATTGCCATACTTAATAAAGCGATGGAAATCTGTTCACCTGTTGTTAAAAGCATATCAGCTTCTCTTGGATCAGGATTGCTGGTAATTTGATTCATTAAACCACATAACTCATCAGTGGTATCACCCATAGCCGACACAACAACTACCATTTTATTTCCTTTTTCATATTCCTTTATAACTCTATCTGCAACTTTTTTAATTCTATCAATGTTACCAACAGAAGTACCCCCATATTTCTGTACAATCAAAGCCATTATATCATCCCCACTTTTCGTATCTTATAATGCTTATTATAGATCTTATAGTATATTTTAAATCATTATTTATAAATCTTCAACCCTAATTAAATTATTAATTGTAGTAACTTCATCAAGTTTTTTAAGCTCTTTAAGGGAATTTTGAATGTTTTCCTCTTTTACATGGTGTGTTACTAATACAATAGGTACTATAGGATTACGTCTATGTTTTTGAATTACAGATGCCAAACTAACTTGATTATCACCTAACACTTTGGTGATTTTTGCTAGCACCCCTGGTTCATCTTTAACATGTAATCTTATATAAAACGAATTTTTAACCTGATTTATATTAACAACATTATAATTCATTAGAGAATTATTTGTACTTATATCCGGTCGTTTATGATGTATTTCTTTACTAGCCTGGATAATATCTGCAACAACCGCACTAGCTGTAGGCATCTTGCCAGCACCTTGTCCATATGACATTACATCACCAACAGCATCACCATGCAGGTATATTGCATTATATACATCATTTACTAAAGCTAGGGGATGACTCGTTGGAATAAATGCAGGATGAACCCTGATATCTAATCCCTCTTCTGTTGACTTAGCTATAGCAAGTAATTTAATTACATAACCAAGTTCATCAGCAAGAATAATATCTTCCAATTCAATATTATTAATTCCCTCTACATAAACATCATTCAAATCTATCACTGTCTCATAAGCTATTGACGATAGAATTGTTATCTTATATGCAGCATCAGCACCACTTACATCTGATGTGGGATCACTTTCAGCATAGCCTAATTCCTGGGCTTCTTTTAATACATCAGCAAAATCACGTTGATCTCTTGTCATTTTAGTAAGGATATAATTTGTGGTACCATTCAAAATACCATATATTCTTTCAATTTTATTAGCTGCAAAAGACTCCTTTAAAGGACGTATAACTGGGATTCCCCCTGCTACACTACCTTCAAAACTTACATTAACACCTTTCTTATTAGCCAATTCCATTATTTCCTGGTCATATTTTGCTATAACAAGTTTATTTGCAGTAACAACAGCCTTTCCATTATTAATTGCTCTAAGTATATATTGATAGGCAGGTTCCTCACCACCAATTAACTCAACAATAAGATCGATATCTGGATTATCAAGAACATCTTCTGGCTTATTAGTAAGAATTTCTGATGATAAATCTATATCTCTATCTTTATCAAGTGTATTAACTAATATCTTTTCGATTACAATATCAGTTCCTACTTTACGCTTCAAACTCTCTTTATGTTTATCTAGTATTGAATAAACCCCACTACCTACTGTACCAAGACCAAGTAGACCAACTTTAATCATCATTATCTTCCTTCCTTTATTTTAACATTTTTCCTTATATGTAAGTTTCAGATTTCAATAGCCAAAAACTCAATTTATAAGCAGGTACCCATTATTATCTGGATTTGTAATTATGTACTTACTTTTTATATTATAATCAGAAAAAGCATTAACCATTACTTTCCCAATATCATTAGCATTTTCCTTTACTATCGCTAGTATAGATGGTCCTGCACCACTTAACGCAACACCATATGCACCTTTTTCATAGGCAGATTTTACAACTTGATAAAAACCTGGTATTAACTTAGAACGATAATATTGATGTAAATTATCATCCATTGCATCTTTTAATTGACTAAGATCATTACCTTGCAGACAGGAAGTTAACAATGCTGTTCTACTCATATTGAAAATAGCCTCTTTAATTGAATATTTTTCTTGTAAAACCTTTCTAACTTCTTCTGTTTTTAATTCAAAATCTGGGATTATAAAAACAAATTTCAAGTCTTTATCAAGATTTATTTTTTTATAGACAAGGCCATTTTCTGTCATAACATTGATTACAAAACCACCTTTAAATGCAGGCAGTACATTATCCGGATGGCCTTCCATCTCAACGGATATTTCAATTAATTCTTTTTCAGAAAATGGATAATCTAATAATATATTAGCTGAAATAACACCTGCAACAACAGCAGTAGCACTGCTTCCTAATCCTCTAGCAGAGGGAATGTTGATCTTCTCCGTTAGCTTAATTCCATCTAAAGTATTATTTGTTTTATCGTACACCTTTTTCATAGCATGATAAAAAAGATTGTCCTCTATGGGAAGATCAATTTTTTTTCCAGTTATCTGATCAAATATAACTATCTCAAAACCAGTATTTATTCTCTCAATCATAAAGGAATTGTATAATTTAATAGCAAGCCCTAAGCAATCAAAACCAGGGCCCAAATTTGCTGTTGTAGCTGGCACCTTAATTTCAAACATATTGTGTTCTCCTTATAATACTTATAAACAGCTTTTATTTTGTATGATTTTTAGTAATTTTATCATTATATATATTAAAATACAAGCATTCTAGCTAAATTATTCATTAGATTACAAGTTAATAATATAGCGATTTAATAGCAAGACGTATAGTTATAATACCAACGGTATGGAGAAAATCCAGAGAATCTATTTTTTTAGGATTTTTAGAGAGACTTAGACTCAAAATACTTCTGTTCTTGTATAATTACCCTCTTAATTTCTTTAGGCGCCGGTCCGCCAACTACATCTCTATTCTCAACAGTATATTTTAAAGAAAGGTATTGATTGATATCTTTATTAAATAATTCCTTTATTTCAGGAAATAACTCTTTATACTCATCAATACTTAATTCCTCTAGTTCCTTGTTGTTCTCCAGACAATAAACTACTGCTTTTCCAACAACTTCATGGGCTTTTCTAAAAGCAAGACCTTTTTTAGCTAAATAATCTGCTAAATCAGTAGCATTTAAAAATCCACTTTTACAGGCATCTAGCATGTTTTCTTCTTTAACTTTCATTGTTTCAAGCATTTGAGGATATATTTTTAAGATGATTTTAAGTGTATCTATTGTATCAAAAAGGCCTTCCTTATCTTCTTGCATATCTTTATTATAAGCAAGAGGTAGTCCCTTCAATGTTGTCAACATTTGAATAAGATGACCAAAAAACCGGCCAGTTTTTCCTCTAACCAATTCTGCAATATCAGGGTTTTTTTTCTGTGGCATAATGCTACTTCCAGTAGAATAAGCATCATCTAGCTCAATAAAGTCAAATTCACTACTTGACCAGAGGATTATTTCCTCACTGAAACGACTTAAATGCATTATAATAGTTGATGATATACTTAAAAATTCAATAACAAAATCACGATCACTAACTCCATCTAAGGAATTCTGGCTAATTGAAGCAAAATCTAATTTTTCTGCTACAAATTCTCTATCTAATGGATAAGTGGTTCCAGCAAGGGCCCCTGAACCCAGTGGTAACACATTTACCCTCTTCAAATTATCACTTAAACGTTCATAATCCCGCTTCAACATAAAGTAATATGCCATTAAATGATGTGCTAAAGTTATTACTTGGGCACGTTGAAGATGGGTATAACCTGGAAGATAGACGTCTATATACTTTTCAGCTAGTCGAAGTAGTACATTCATAAAATTAGATAATAAGTCTTGAATAAATCCTATTTCATCTCTTAAATATAAGCGAATATCCAGGGCAACCTGATCATTTCTACTTCTTCCTGTATGGAGTTTTCCTCCTGTAATCCCAATCTTTCCGATGAGATTTTTTTCTACAAAGGAATGAATATCTTCAGATGATTGATCAAAGTTTAGTTTTCCTTCTCCAATATCATTTTCAATCTCTTTTAAACCATTTAAAATCTTATCTACTTCTTCAAT
>JADQBV010000307.1 GCA_016278415.1 Halanaerobiales bacterium | reverse complement strand
CATCCTTTTAACCAATAAAGCATGGTCAACCTTTTTCATGTCTGTAAAGGTTTCGATTTTTTGTCCATCACGAAAAACGGTACAGGTATCACACACTTTAAAGATTTCTTCCATTCTATGAGATACATAAATAATTGCACGCCCCTGCTTCTGCAGGTTTTTAATAATTTCAAATAAATGTTTGACCTCTCTTTCAGATAGAGAACTTGTCGGTTCATCAAAAGCTATAATTTCTGCATTTCGTAATAATGCCTTACCGATTTCAATCATCTGTCTTTGCCCAATAGAGAGATTCTTGACTTTAGTTTCAGGATTGAAGTCCTCCATTAAATCACTTATTTGTTTATTCGCAATTTTAAGTAGTTTTTTCTTATTTAAAAATCCTTGACTCTCTGGTAAATGCCCCAGCATTAAGTTCTCAGCAACAGTCATTTCCGGTACTAAATTCAACTCTTGATATATTACAGCAATCCCAGAATCAAGGGCATCTTTAGTACTTGTAAATTTTTTTCTTAGACCATTTATATACAACTCCCCTTCAGTAGGCCGATAAGCACCACTCAAGGTCTTTAAAAGTGTTGATTTACCAGCACCATTTTCACCTATAAGACCATGAACAGTACCACGATCAACGCCAAAGGAAACAGAGTCCAGGGCTTTTACTCCAGGAAAAACTTTTGTAATATCTTTAAATTCTAAGAAATAACTCATACTTATAACCCCCTCTCTTATCTAAAGAGAATAAGCAGGGCGCATAGCGCCCCACTGTCTATTTCCTTAGTCCATTAATTCCTCATAATTATCTCTATTCATTAAAGTACCAGCAGTCCAGGTTACCTTAGCAGGCTCTTTATCTTCTGCAATCCACTCATACATTAGTCTAGCTGTATCGTATCCATGCTGCCTTGCGCTAAGTTTAATTGAAGCATAAAATCCTGTAGCTTCGGTTTTTTCAAACTCATTAATTGCAAAGTTAGAGCCATTAATACCAACACCAACAACTTCACCAGCATCAAAGCCTTGACCCTCTAAAGCTCTAACGGCACCAATAACAGACGAATCATTTCCACCAGCAACAATCCAATATTTAACATCAGGATTTTTGGTGATTGTAATATTAGCAGCATTAAAAGATCCTTCTGTATCCAATGTCTTCATGGGACTATCATATAGATTTGCTTCTGGAAAACCAGAATCAAGCAGAACATCAGTAGCACCATCTGTTCTTTCTTTAATGGTTGGTAATTGATCATAGCTCATTCTTAAGAAACCAACCTCATTTTCATCCCAACCTTTAGCCTTTAATTGATCAACTAGAGTTTCTCCAACTAATTTCCCTATGTTATAAGCAGAAATCCCCATATGATGTACTTCTTCCATTACATCACCATCAGATCCAACAAAACGATCATCAACACTCATTAATTTTAAATTATTTAAGTTAGCCTTTGCTACAATTGCAGGACCCAGCTTAACATCAGGTGTACAGATAACAAACCCTTGCGCTCCCTGTGCTGCAAGATTATCAATAGCTGTTAGAACTTTTTCACCATCTGTTGCTCCAATTTTAATAACCTCAAAATCGAAGTCATCTCCAGCCTCTTCAGCAAATTTCCATTCATCCTGAAACCATGCTTCTTCAGGTTGTTTTACTAAGAAACCAATCTTTACATCATTAGCAAAACTAACAACACTAACACCAATAAACAATACAGCAATAATTGAAACCAATAACAATTTTTTCATAATTTTTCCCCCTAATTTTTTGTATTAAACACACAGTAATGAAGTACTATTTTTTTTACACAAAACACCCCCTAAATACAATAATTGATTTCCGTAAATTTTTTGAACATTTGAAAACATCTAAATTATAATTTCTAGATAAGTTACTAAATTCCTCTTTTTTTTGATAAAAAAATAAACTTTTTGATTATTTTTTTCATTTATATGATTATTTTATTCATATGGTTGGATGTTTATTCCTTATTTGTAAAAAAGTATGAAATAATGTTATTCTTTATAATGATTCTTATAATCACAAAAAACCCTCCTATAGTTTCTGAGGGTTACAGCTTTTCCATATATAATTATATATAACGGTTTCACAAAAACACTGACTAAATCAAATTTAATTACAAGCTAACTCAAGTATCTTATTTACTGTAGCCTCTCCCTGAGGAACATTTTCAATAATTGTTCCTTTTTTCATAATAAGTATTCTATCACACATTCCTACTAGTTCATTAAGGTCTGAAGAAATCATCAAAATTGTGCTGCCCGAAAAAATCAACTTATTCATTATATTATATACATCAGATTTACTAGCAGTATCTATTCCTCTAGTCGGTTCATCAAGTATAAAAAAATTAGCCCCCATATTAAACCATTTTGCAAGTATTAGTTTTTGTTGGTTTCCACCACTAAGTTTATCTACTCTAGTTTTCGGATTCATAGGTTTGATTGCTAGCTCTTTAAGGTACTTAGTAACAACATCTATTTCCCTTTTCTTATCAATAAAACCATAATCAATAAATCTATTTAACTGAGTTATAGTTATATTAGCTCTCATATCCATCTGTAAAAATAAACCTAGTTTCTTCCTGTCTTCAGGCACATAACAAAAACCATGTTTTATTGTTTCATGATGGTTATATTCAGGAATTGTTTCCTCATTTATTAATATTTCTCCTTTAGTAAAGGGCAGTAAACCAAAAAGTGTTTTCCCCAAAAGGGTCCTCCCTGAGCCCATAGTACCATATAATCCTACTATCTCACCCTTATAAATACTTAAGTTTATATTATTAAGCAGCTGTTTGTTAGAAAGGTTTTTAACCCTCAATACTTCCCTCCCCTTTGAAATGTTTATTTTAGGATACCTTTCAGAATATGGCTCGCCAGCTATCTCCTGAAGTAGCTTTTGATGAGAGACCTGACTTATTAACCCAGTATCAATTAATTCACCATCCCTTATTACAGATACCCTATCCCCTATTTTAGAAAGATAATCTAGCCTTTGAGAAACAAAGAAAATTGCTACTCCCATACTAGAAATTTCTTCCATCAAACTTTTTATAATATCAAATTCAGGATCACTAAGAGCAGCAGTTGCTTCATCAAAAATAATAACTTTCGAATCACGTAAAATAGCTCGTATTATTTCTATCATCTGCTTTTCAGCCAACCCTAATTTAGCTACAGGTGTATGTGGATCTAAGTCTAATCCATATTTTTTAAGTAAAACACCTGTCTCTTGATGTAATGTTTTTAAAGATAAGAATTTAAACTTATTCCTAAACTTATGAATGTGCAAATTTTCTGTAATTGAAAGATTAGTAAATAGGTTGGGTTCTTGATAAATCGTTGTAATTCCCAATTTATGTGCAAAATAGGGTGATGTAATGTCTATTAATTCGCCATTCCAATATATTTCCCCCTCTTCAGGTGTATATACACCTGAAATAATCTTCATTAAAGTAGATTTACCAGCTCCATTCTCTCCAACTATCAAATGAATATCTCCAGTATATAATTTCAATGTTATACCCTTAAGTATCTTGTGTCCCTCAAATATTTTTACTATACTTTTAAGTTCTAAAATGGGCTGCTCCAATTTAGTAAACCCCCTTTTTATTCTAAACTCTAGGAAAAATCGCAGGAAGTATATAAAGTTATATCATTTTTAAAATAATAATCTTTATATTCTT
>JADQBV010000281.1 GCA_016278415.1 Halanaerobiales bacterium | reverse complement strand
GGAAATCTTATTAAGAAGGGGAATAGATATAGTATAGAGGGAAATACTGTCACTTTCACTGAGACTGAGGGTGAAGGTGTAGAGTATTACGAATATGAGTATAACCTGCAGAATAGACTGAGCAAAGTTTGGGAAAACGGTGAAGTTATTGCAAACTTCAACTATGATGCTGATAGTATGAGGATAAAGGCTGAGGAACAATTGGAAGAAACACAGGAAAGTAGGACAACCTACTTTATCTATGGATATGCAGGTAAAGTGTTGATGGAGGAAAGTAGTACTTCAGATGAAACTGGTACTCTTGAAACTGCTTATAGTTCATATATCTATGCCTTCTCAAAGACATTTGCTAAAGTAGATGGAGTAATAAATATTGCAACCCTTAGTTCTGCTGAATTATCATATTTCCATTATGATAATGTTGGTTCAAGCAGGTTGATGACTAATGGCGAAGGCAAAGTAATAATGGATCAGGATTATATGCCTTTTGGTGGAGATCTGCCAAGGATTGGACAGACTGAGGTTGTGGATGAGGAAGCTGGGGGATATAAGTATACTGGGCAGAGGGAAGTTGTGTCCATAGGCTTGTATTACTATGGGGCCAGGTATTATGATCCGAGTATAGGCAGGTTTGTTACTGAGGATAGTTATCCTGGGGAAATAGCTACACCACAGAGTCAGAATCTCTACGTGTATGTAATGAATAATCCTTTGAGGTATGTGGATCCTACAGGGCATTACATTATCGAGAATGAGGATGATGCAGGCGGGTCATGGACACCTCCGGATGAAGATGAGGGCACTTTTATAATCAGTCCGAGTGATTCAGGAAGACCAAAATCAAATGAAGATATACTTCGAGATGCTCTTACAATACCAAACCAATGGAATGTAGACCGAGGAAATCCAAACGAAGTATATTTTGATGACAAATTTATTAGTAACCTAGAAAATGAAATAGCACCTTTTGTTGGAGTAAATGTGGCAGGAGGACCTGTAGCGGCTATTATTGGGAGTATGTTTTTGGATTTCTCTAATAATTTAGCTCCTAAAGAAGGCCCGCCATCAAAGATGAGACAAATGCTGGTTGAACAATTAATATATGAATGGAATAAGATACCGGGAAATAAACAGATTGAGGTAAGAGCCTTTGATTATAATATGCAATGGGTTACTAGAGAAGAAGCTGCTTGGAAAAATATAGATAATAATATTAGCGATACATTAGCTGGCGGTTTACTTTCAACTGTAGATTTAATTACATTAAAAGGAAAGCATTGTTACAACCTAGATTACCAAGGTATAAGAGAGGGGACATATCTTTAAATTTAGCTTTGGCTTATCAATATAGTAAAGAAGGATATGGTATTATTCAAGAATACTTTAGATCACCTTTACATAAAATCCCTGGGTTTATAAGATATCCTCAGGAAGATATAAGAGATGGTTATATTGTTAACTTAGAACTTCAAATTCGTAATAATAAAATTATTGAGGGGAGAATGATAAAATTTAACTTTAATAATCGAACCAATCCTTATAAATTAAATGGTGAAATTTTGAATGGAAAAATAAATCAAGATATTTCAACTTATAATTATTAAGAGGTGTTGTGCCGATGAATAAAAAAGTATTGCTAATATTTGTGTCAATAATTATTGTATTTACCGGATGTACTACAAGTAATCCCCCAATAGAATTGATACAATTCGAACAAAATACTAAGGATAAGGAGTATTGGGGTATTGATATAACAGATACTGGTTTTTATGTATTTTATTCCGATGAAGAGTATATCACTTCATTTGATATATTTTGTAAGTCAGATATTAAAATTGATAGTTATGACTCTTTTAAGCAAACAGTAAATTATGTAATGGTTTATAATAGAGAAGGTAAGGAGACATATTTTTGGAGTAAATCTGGCTTGAATACTTTTAATGGTCCTTCTATAGAAAAAATAGAAAATAAAAAGAAAATTAAAGAAGTATTTAATTCAAGAAATAATGGTCTGGCTGCTTCTTATAATAATGTTTACCAATTTAGTAGAATTGAACAGGAAAAATTAAAAGGTTGGAAAGCTTATAAAGCCATCTTTGATGTAACAGAAGGGAAAAATCTGCCTTTAAATTTTTATAAAGGTGAAACTGCATTTCTTATAAATGATTCAAATACCGTTTTAAGGGAAGTATATATGAACCATGGAAGATGGGATTATATTAGGCATGTAGAGATCGGATTATTGGATATAGAAATTAATGAAAGAGATCCAGAAAGTATATTAAAGGCCGTTTGGTGGGCTTATAAAAATAAACTTGTGCCATTTAAAAATCAATTAGAAGAACTAGAAATTATTAAAATTCAATAAAAATTAAGTGTAAATTTAAAAGTAGCTATCGTAAAATTGATGGCTACTTTTTTATGTAGTTTTCAAGTATATATTGATAATATTTTGATAAAGAAATCAATCTATGTGATAGACTGTAATTACAACAGGACAGATTTCTACTATGATGATATAAATAGATTAATTGAAAAGAAACTACCTGCAGATGATTTACTGTAGCGACACCAGATCACAGACCAATAATAGCAGGTCAGAAGATAAAGACTGTAGATCCCCTTGGTAATCAGGCTCAGCTTGTCTATGATCAGAGGGGTAATGTGATAGCTTAGATAGATGGGAAAGATAATGTTCTTTATACAAATATAATATTCTGGGCAGAAAGACTGCAGTTTATGATCCAAGGGGTGTAATACCTGTAGATGATAATCCTGATGGAATAATAGGAGAATCTAGAACAATACTTGGTAAGGTGTATATACTTGATGAAAGATATAAAACTGGCAATCAGTATGATACTTTAGGTAGAGCAATTGAAACTATTGACCCAGTGGGTAACAGTACTATAGTTGTATATGATAATGTGGGAAATAAGAAGAAGGTTATCAATGGAGATCAGACTGTAAGCTATAGCTATACAGATATGTACTTTGTGGAAGCTGAAATAGTTAATGAGGGAAAAGAAAGTGAACGGGTGACCTACTATAGCTATGATAAGGTAGGAAATGTACTTACCGTTACTGATCCACGGGGTAAGATAACTACTAACGAATATGATGACCTATATAGATTAACAAAAGTAAGAAGACCAGATAATTCTACTAAAGAATATGAATATGATCGAGTGGGAAATAAGGTTAAAGAGATAGAGATACCTACAGTTGGTGAAAGAAATACCACAAGATATTTCTATAATAGCTATGATAAACTAAAAGAAGTAAGGGAACCGGGAATAACAGGTAGTACTAAATATTATTACAATCCACAGGGCAGTATGGTAAGAAAAGAGATGGCCAATGGCTTGGAGACTCATTATGAATATAACAATCTGGGTCAATTAGTAGAAGAAACAAAACCTGGTAATGAAACTACTACTTTTACCTATGATACGGCTGGTAATCTTCTGATAAGCATCAACCCCTTAGGGGTAAAGGTTGTAAATAGGTATAATAGTAACAATCAGGTAGAAAGTGTAGAATACTTTGGCTTAGATGAAAGTGGTAACTATGCTGCTATTCCTGATGAAATAATTAGCTATAGCTATGACAGGGTAGGTAACAGGTTATCTGTTGTGAAGGGGAAAATACAGAAGACATTGCAACAGGTGAAACAAAAAATATAAGAGAAAGCAGTATTAACTACAGCTATGATGTATT
>JADQBV010000361.1 GCA_016278415.1 Halanaerobiales bacterium | reverse complement strand
TAACAGAGATACCCCTTCTGCTATTAAAGCTATTTATGATGTACTTAATAAAATGGGTACTATCCCTGATAACCTTAACTTTGTAGTCGATGGTAATCCTATTTATCTACTGGCTAAACACTATTTTTACCAGCAAGGAGTTGACTTTGATATCACCCAGGTTATCGGACTTACTAATGATGACTCTGTTTCAAAGGAGAATCGGCCATTAAAACAAATTATTGAAAGACTCAATAGGACTTTTAAAAAGAGTTACAGATCAAGATGTGGTTTTAAATCCTCTAAAGGTTCAGTATCCTACGTAAATCTTTTTGCAGCATATTTCAATTTTTTAAGACCACATTCAGCTTTAGAGAAAAAAGTACCAGTAACTGTACCTCAGCTTATTAATCTGCCTAATATGCCCGCCAGATGGGGTAAGCTGATTGAATTAGCTCAAGAACATATACTCTACGAGCAAGAGAAATCTGCTTAACCTTTATATCCATTTAGCAGATCCTGAGGCAGTTTAAAGCTTTATCTAAGCATTGGCGAAGCGAACCCTTTACAAACCGAACTAGACAAATGCTAAAATTAAGGTTCGAGGGTTGGCTAGTTTGCTATGCCCTTTATATCCATCCCCATCACCCTCGGCTTCTTTCCAGCAGCATTTGGATGGTGTTTGTCAAGGGCAATGCGTCGATCCTACCAGTGAAAATTACTTAAAAGACTAAAGTCTGTCTCCAACATCACTTTTTCATAGATTTTTTGACACTACCTATTTTCCCGTATTATAAAAACTTAAAATTTACCATTTCTTCTATACTTCATTGCAAATATGTAAATTCCTTCTTTTTTATATAATTTTTTATGTAAAAATTTATTATTTTCCGACAATGCGATAATTTGCTATTTTATCCGTCATATAACGACAAAAACCCTGAATTTAATTCCAGGGTTTCTTGTATATAAATAAAAAGTTATTTACTTTTATAGATTAGAAGACTATCCAAACTATATTATTCTACTATGATATTACATTCTTCCCTATATAAACCCAACCTCAATACATAGCCCCAATCACATCAGCTACATACCTTACTGCATTCATCGCCTCCTGGGTCGTATTACGGTAATCCCCTATTTCAAGTAATAGAGACTGAGGGTGTAAATCCTGATTATATCTATTGGAAGTTGTATCCCTTACTTCTACTCTACGCAGGAGTCCTGGATACATTTGATCCATCAAAGTAGACATGGAATTAGCCAGGTGTAAATTATCATTCCAACTTGAACTGCTCTGACTTTGATTGCTTTGGTCACCATAATCATATTTTCCATTACCTATAACAATCATCACATTAGCAACCCTCTGATTCTTTATTACAGTTGTAATGGCATCCCTTGACACATTAGCTCTTATACCATCACGATGTAAATCTAAAACTAAATCAACTTCAGGATTGGAGTTAAGTAAATTTTTCAAGGTATTTCTTGAATTAAAATATGACCTAGCATAGCTTTCATCATGTACTTTAGTTGTATGGATCACCCTGAATCCATATTCTTCAGATAATATTCTTGCTAGTTCCATACCAACTTTACCTATGTTTCCTATATTACCAGGTAACACATGACCATTAGCATCCTGGTTCCGCGGATCATCCATATATGTCTCAGATGTATGAGTATGATAAATAGCTATTACTGGTCTACCCTGTGGTCTAATTACCCTTTCTTCCGGCAAATCTATTCTCTTTTCCTGCTGCTGGTTAATATCATCTCTACTATTTTCAGCAATAAAGGAATTATCCCCTTCATCCTGTATATTAAACTTAAGTCTAATAATGCTGTTAGGGTTGTTCTCAGGTCTATAGATGGTCTCTGTTGGCTCCCTTAATTCCTCTGGTGTATAATAGGCAAGTAGTGGTATTTCCCTCTTTAGATAAGTAATCGGGGCTTGTAACCTCACCCTGGTAATGCCATATATCAGGCGCTCTGGACTAAAGGTGTTTTGAAGCTTATCTATAAAACTATTATTCTGTTGATTATAATATTCTTCATCATAGCTTGACCAAACAGGAATTACAACATCATTCATCTCTCTGTATTTATTTATATTCAAAAATATCAATATAGATAGGATTATTACTATAAATATATATTTATATTTTTTTGTGGACATGTGTATTCCTCCCATAAAATTATTATGAGAAAGAATAGTAACTTAGAACAAAAATCTTATTAACATGAAAAAAGAGCTGCCTTGTGTAAAGACAGCCCCCTTTTATAAAACATCATTTCTAAATTATCAAATCTAAATATCAATTCATTACTCTATAAATATAGTGATAAATTTTCTGGAGTAATATCTGGATGAAGTGCCACATTAATACCGCCGGCCAAAATCCTGCCAACATCTAGTATTAATTCATCAACTCCCTTGGGAGATACTACCATACTACCCATAAATGGACCTAATATGTTACCTATCATTCTCTTCTTCTCATTCTCATCAATATGACGGAATCTTTCCCTTTCAACCTTAGAAAAAATATCTCCCTTTAGCATTTCCTCCATAGCATCATTAACAATTGTCATAGCATGCACCACTGTAGGAATACCAATAGCAATAACAGGTATGTTCATTGTTTCTTGGTTAATTCCCATACGTGCCTTACCCAGGCCTGAACCAGGAGATATGCCAGTATTACTTAACTGTATGGTATTTGCTAACCTACCTGTATGTCTTGCCGCTAGAGAATCAATTGCTAAAATCAAATCAGGCTGAACCATCTGTACAACACCCTTTATTATCTCTGCAGTCTGAACACCAGTCAGACCGAGAACACCTGGCGATAAGGCACAAACAGGCCGGAGTCCTTTCCTTAACTCAGGTGGTGCCTCTTGATAGAGATGACGTGTTACCATTAGATGATTTAATACCTGTGGACCGAGGGCATCTGCTGTTGCATTCCAGTTCCCTAATCCTACTACAAATATTGTTGGCTCAAGGTTTGGGTGAGGTCTTAGCTGATCAAAATTAATAATAGTAGCAAGTTCATTAGCAAAAATTTCACTAATTTGGTCATGTACCATACGGTTTTGACCCTTAAGACCCTCGGATTCAATGGTTACATATCTTCCAATTGGTTTTCCAATAGTCTGAGCACCCTGTTCGTTCATTACATCTATTCTAGTAATCATGGCATTTTCTTTTTTTTCTTCGACAACACTTACACCCTTAATCTCACCACCTGTTCGTTGTACGGCTATATCATGAGCATCAACAGCAAGGTCATGATTATCAAGTGAATAGCCTTTAATGACATCACCTTGGACTAATGTAGCATCATCAGGATGTTGATTTATACTAGTAAATTGTTGGTTTCCTTCATAGACTTGTTGATTTCGGTACTCAAAATTATCAAAAGTATTATTGGCCTGAATATTATTATAATCATTTCTCATTGTCTGGTCATTATTCTGATACTCATATTTCTGATAATTTTCTTTTCCATAATTATTTCTATTATCCATATCAGAACCCCTTTATCTTAATTCTGTTGGAACAAAGGCATCAATCAATCCAATTATAAACGCAGCTACTAACGCACCTAATATTGACACTGACAGTCCTTCTATTATAAATTGTGTCATATATATGACAATTGCTGATGTAGCAAAACCTACTATACCACGACTCTGGGGTGAAATGCTTTCACCAAAGATAGATTCAATTACATATCCAAGGACGGCAATGACTATAGCAGCTA
>JADQBV010000334.1 GCA_016278415.1 Halanaerobiales bacterium | reverse complement strand
CATTTTTAAATATTATAGAAGTAATCTTTCCAAAGGTATTATTAAGAAGCTCTACCACTTCTTTAGGGGATTTGTTTTCTGCGTATAAAGTAAAACCCCGAATATCTACAAATATAACAGTAAGATAGGTTTCCTCACCACCAAGGGTTACTCCCGATGGGTTATCCAGTAATTTTTTCATGACTTCCGGTGAAAGATAACGCTCAAATGCCCCAATTATTTCAAGTTTTTCATTGTTAGCAGAAAAATACCAGGTAACTAGACTTATAATATAAATCCCTAATACTAGAAAGAACTGTGCGATATATGGAATAATAATATTATTTTCAAATAAAGTTAAGTAGGTGATTGTATATAATATGTAATAACTAACAAGAATAAGAGTCGCTTTAAGTGGGTTGTACCGGAAAAAGAAATAAATTGATGCTATGGCTACAATTAAATATATTAGTAAATCGGATATATTAGAAACTCTATTCTTCAAATCACCCTTCAATATACTCGATATAGCCTGGACATGGATTTGAGAGCCTGTCATATAACCATATCTTGAAAAGGGTGTCATATATCGGTCTCCCATGCCAACTGCATTAACTCCAATTACAACAATCTTACCTTCTAGAAAACCAGGGCCATAGTCTCCTTCTATAATATCAAGAAAGGACAGTGTTGGTATAATATTTGATGGGCCAGGATAAGTAATCAAAGCCTCTTTATTTACCTCAGATAAATCTACTTGTGATATTTTAATTCCGGCCTGTTCCACCAATTCGATAGTAAAAGAATTATACCTCTGAGCTATATCTCCCAATACAGGAATTAAGTTTCGTATAATACCATCACGATCTGGCGAAAGATTTATATGACCTAAAGCAGAATTCAATGAAAAATCCTGATATGGTTTCTCAAATGAAATATTGTGTAGAAAAAGTTTGTCATCTATATTTGTTTCTTGTTTTCGAAAATCAGCAACTACAGGCAAGACTATATTGTTATTATTCTTTAAAACATCCGTAAGTTTTTGATCACTTTTTATATCTGAAGATACCGATAATATAATATCTAATCCTATAGCAGAAGTACCTGCACGCTCTAATTCCTTTAGAACATCTGCATAATATTCTCTATCAATAGGCCAAGGACCCAGCGCTTTAATGGTAGCATCATCAATTGATACCAGCACTACATCTTCAATACTAGATTCAAACCATAAATACCTAATAAATAGAGTGAAATCATATACTTTATCTTCCAATGGGGTAAAAAAACCAAAAAAATTAAGGAATAGAAATAAAACTACCAACATTGTAAGCAAGAAAAACTTTATTTTATATTTCTTGAAATTTAATGTTCTCATAGATAGCACCCGCTTTTAGTATATCATTTTTCTGCATTATTTGACAACTATATATATATCATTTATATAGTTAGTGTTGTTGGTTTTACAATAACTTTTTAATGAATATGATATAATGTATATAATAAAAATAATTAAAGGATGATTAATATGGAGGTTTCTATATTTATTGCATTCAGTGCAGGGTTATTATCATTTCTATCGCCATGTGTCTTACCTTTAATACCCTCTTATATTTCACTTCTTATGGGAGACTATGCTGAAGATACAAAAAAAGATGGAAAAGTAATTAATAAGAAAAATATTTTAATACCTGCTTTGATTTTTGTTCTGGGATTCACATCGGTTTTTATTTTATTAGGCTTATCCGCCTCATTTTTAGGGCAATTTTTATTGAAAAACCTAAATATATTGCAGAAGGTAAGTGGAATTGCAGTAATTATACTTGGTCTACATTTGAGTGGCTTAATAAAGTTTGATTTTTTATACCGTGAAAAAAACCTAAATATAAAGAAAAGTAATAACAAATTTTTAAGGCCCTTAATCATGGGCTTTGCTTTAGCCCTAGCCTGGACACCCTGTATTGGTCCCATACTATCATCAATACTTATCTATGCAGGAACAAGTCAAACAGTATTGCAGGGTGGAATTCTACTAACTTTTTATTCTATAGGTTTCGCTCTACCATTTATATTGACTGCATTATTTTTGGATTGGATTTTACCACGATTTAAAAAATTAAATCCATATTTATCATTAATTCAGAAAATAGCAGGTGTGTTATTAATTATTTTGGGATTATTAATATTCACTAATTATTTCCAAGTACTTAGTCTTTATTAGACAGGGATGAAGCCAACCTGTTCAATAATAATAGAAAGGAGAATTAATGATGAAAAAGTCATATTTAATACCCACCATTATTATTTTAATAGTATTAATCGGGAGCGCAATCGCATATCAGGCAGGTTTATTTACTAAAGGGGAATCCGCCAATGTAGGAACTAATATCGGTGATAAAGCGCCGGACTTTGTCTTAAGTAAAATGAATGGGGATGAAATAGCCCTCAGTAGTTTAAGAGGACAAAAAGTATTCCTTAATTTCTGGGCAAGTTGGTGTCCACCCTGTCAAGCTGAGATGCCTGACATACAAAAACTCTATAAAGAAGATAACAATATTGCAATACTGGCAGTTAATATAAAGGAACAAAACAAAACAGTTATAAACTACATGTTCAGTAATAACTATACATTCCCAGTCGCGATGGATAAAACTGGCCAGGTTGCTAATAATTATTTAGTGCGGGGAATCCCTACAACTTATATACTTGATGAAGATGGCATAATTATGAATAAAGCCAGTGGTGCCTTAAGCTATGAACAGATGCTAGATATGCTGAAGATTAATTAAAATAGATAAGTGGTACAAAACTTCCAACTATTTTGCTATGACGGCCTCGATGGCCTAATTTCCAAATTATCCTTGCGTAATTAAAAGAAAATTTAGCTTCACTTCATTCATGAAAAAGTCTAAACCCCTGGGCATATTACCAATGGTTATGGAGATGATCCAGTTTTTACTAATTTAAAGAGAGTTACTCCACAATTGAGGGGTAACTCTTCTTTATATATGAGAAAGCCTATTTAAAAAGAATTAAATATATTATTTAATTCAGTTATACTGACACTACTGAAAGTATTAGACCACCAGATTTAAATTATTCATCACATTTGGGACAATATCCATGCTTTTGTCCATTCCTACATCTCTTTTTGGTAAATTTATCTTTATGATATTTCTTACCACATCTAGGACAATGAATTTCTTCTGAAAGCTTATAATCTCCTCCCTGAAACCGAATCGCCTTACCTTTTATTAAAGATTCTGCAACTTTCCTCCGGGCTTCAACAAGGATCCTTTGAAAAGTAGGACGGGAAACATTCATCTTCTCAGCAGCTTCTTCCTGATTCAAGCACTCCAGGTCTTTAAGTCTAATAGCTTCTATTTCCTCCATTGTTAAACACTCTTCTTCAATCTTACCCATAGGTATACCTGCTGGTCTGAAGAATTTTATCTCTGGTATAAATTCAATTCGTCTTTCCTTTGTAGGTCTAACCATAAAGCTCGCTCCTAACATTGTTAATTATTGCAGATCCCAACTTTTCCTAGTTGACTAAATTAAATTCTCAGGTTAAGCATACTTAATTAACCCATCCAGAATCCCTTACGGTGTGATACACCTAATACCTTATTACATTTAGGACAAAAGTAAATATACCTTTTTCCCAGAGAACCCTTTAACTCTTTTGTCCAGATTGTATCTAACTCTGCATCACAGAAAGGGCATATAGGATTGATACTTTCTTTTGT
>JADQBV010000288.1 GCA_016278415.1 Halanaerobiales bacterium | reverse complement strand
GAAAAGGGATCTGCAGCATCCCTTACACCATCACCTAGAAAATTGAAAGAAAGTACTGCAATAATTACAAACAGACCAGGTGCTAATAACCAGGGGTGTTGCAATACAACACTAATCTGCTGAGATGCCTGCAGTAGTACTCCCCAGCTGGTCATTGGGGGCCGAATACCTAAACCCAGAAAACTTAAAGCTGTTTCAGCCAGAATCATACCTGGTATTGATAATGTTGCAATAACTATAATATGACTTAAGGTATTGGGTATCATATGTCTAGCTATAATATAAAGATCAGAAGCACCAGTTGCTTTAGCAGCAAGGGCATATTCCTCTTCCTTATATGATAAAACCTTTCCTCTAATCTGCCTCCCAAGTCCTGTCCAGTTTCTTAATGACAGAATTACAGAAATAGCAAAAAACGTCTTAACAGGATCCCAATTGTGAGGTAAAGCGGCAGACAATGCTGCCCATAGGGGTATATCTGGGAAAGAAAGAATCAATTCTATTGATCTCTGAATTATGTTGTCAATGATACCACCAAAATAACCAGATATTGTCCCAAGAAAGGAGCCCAGGATGATAGTTAAAATTACACCAACTAGACCAACAGTTAATGATACCCTTCCACCATAAATTATCCGAGAAAATACATCCCTACCTAGACGGTCTGATCCAAACAAATAAAAGGGATTACTCTCAGGGTTTTTTACACCAAGAAAATGAATATTTGTTCTTATTAAACCAAAAATCCTATATTCATATCCCCTATTAAAGAAATAAATATCCTGTATTTTCTCTTTATCTAACTTATACACCCAGGTAAAGGTTTCTTCATTTAATTCAGTAGTTAAACCATAAACAAAAGGTCGTAAATGAAATTTGCCGTCACTATCTATGAAACGGGGAATTTGTGGTGGTGCATAGATAAAATTCTCATTTTTTAAATTATAATCATAAGTGGAGAAAAAACCTGGAAAAATAACAGTTACAATATAAAAAAGAATAATCACTATACCACCAAGCACTGCTAAACGGTTTCTTAAGAACTTTCTTTTCATCAGTTCTGCTTTACTAATAGCCTGAAAACCATCATTATCTACTATTTCTGTTTGTTCAGTATCTATAGCTATATTTTTCTCTACTTTCATCAATTCAACACCCCCTTTATTCTAAGCTTATCCTTGGGTCTACCCAGACCAGAAGAATATCTGCCAGCAGATTACCAAGAATCAACATAAACGACATAAACATTAGAAAGGTTCCGGCTAAAAACATATCCTGAGCCCGCAGAGCCCTGAAATAAAGAGGCCCCATTGTTGGCAAATTTAAAACTATTGCCACAACTGTACTGCCTGATATGATACTAGGCAGACTCATTCCCAGTGTCATTATTAATGGATGTATGGCATTTCGCACAGCATGTTTATAAATAACCTTTCTTTCAGTTAATCCCTTAGCACGGGCAGTTTTTACATATTGCTGATTTAAGATATCCAGCAGATTACCCCTCATCATCCTGATTAAACCGGCTGTACCTGCAGCCCCAACTACCACTACTGGTATCCAGAGATGTTTAAGCAGGTCTAGTAATTTAGCTAATGACCAGGAAGCCCCAACAAATTCCTCTGATAGTAGTCCCCCAATGGGGTTTCCAAATATAACTGCAGAAATCACCATTAATATTAATGCCAAAAGGAAACTTGGTATAGAAAGGCCTATAAGACCAATAAAAGTAAATATAGTATCACCAGCCGTATATTGGTTAACAGCAGAATAAATTCCTATTGGTATAGCCATTATCCAGGTAAACAACAATGTCCCTGTTGCAATCAAGACAGTAAAAAGTATCCTATCCCCTATCAATTCCGAAACCTTCCGCCTAAACATAAATGAATCTCCAAAGTCACCCCTAACAAAACCTGTAATCCATCTGAAATATTGTACATATATTGGATCATTAAGATGATAACGTTCCTTCAGACCCTCAATCTGCCTCTCAGCAGAACTATTACCCATAGCCCTGAGTTCAGAAATTCTTACATCTAAATATGATCCTGGTGGAAGATTTATTAAGAAAAAACCAATAATAGAAACCAGAAGAAGAGTGATTATCATATAATATAGTCTCCTTACAATAAATGAAAACACTTAAATATCCCCCTTTATATCAAAATTTATTACTCTATGTAATACCTATCTTTAGAAACTCTTTAAATAATTAAATCCTTACTCCTTATTTCTTCATATCCTAATAAATTAAGTTCAGAAGAAAAATGACAGGCAGCAAAGTGATTTATTAATCCATCCATTTTAACCAGTTCCGGTTCTTCCTTCCTACATATCTCCTCAGCATAAGGACAACGAGTATGAAAATTACATCCTGATGGGGGATTAGCAGGATTTGGAACAGATCCCTCTAGAGGAAGCCTCTCTTTTCCAGTCCGAGGATCCCCAGTAGGAATAGCTGATAATAGTGCCTCTGTGTATGGGTGTTTTGGCTGATTAAATAGACTATCAGAATCTGCAGTTTCCACAATCTTACCTAAATACATAACCAGTATCCTATCACTTATATGTTCAACAACACTCAAGTCATGAGCAATGAAGAGATATGTTAAAGCAAATTCCTGTTGTAGTTCTTTTAAGAGGTTTATTACCTGAGCCTGGACAGATACATCTAAAGCTGATACTGGTTCATCACAGATGATAAGTTGAGGATGCAATGCCAGTGCCCGGGCAATACCAATTCTCTGCCGTTGACCACCGCTAAACTCATGGGGATAACGATTCATTTGATATGCACGTAAGCCTACTTTCTCTAATAAATCTTCGACCATCTCTGTTCTTACCTTCCGGTTCCCTATTCTCTGAACACGTAAAGGTTCAGCTATAATATCCCTGACAGACATACGTGAATCCAGTGAAGAGTAGGGGTCTTGAAATATAATTTGTATATTTCTTCTGATTTTTTTCATCTCTTTTTTATCTAAACTTAATATATTTTTTTCCTGGCCATCATCACGAAATAAAATATCTCCAAAGCTAGGTTCTAACAATCTAAGCAAACAACGTCCAGTAGTAGATTTACCACAACCACTTTCACCTACCAGGCCTAAAGTCTTTCCCTTGTCTATGGAAAAACTAACTCCATCTACAGCCCTGACATTACCTACAATTTTTTTAAAAACACCTTTTCGTATAGGAAAATGTTTCTTTAAATCTTTAACCTCCAGTAAAGTATTATTATCCTGTATCAAGCTATTTCAACCCCCTCTCTCTCATACAGCCAGCACTTAACACTATGTCCTTCATCAATCTCAGACATAACTGGTTCTTTCCTACGGCATATATCCATAGCCTGTTCACAGCGAGGTGCAAAATAACACCCCTTTGATAAAGTCAGTAGATTTGGTACTGAACCTTTAATAGGTATCAACTTTTTCTTGACACCTATTTTGGGTATAGAGTTCAAAAGCCCTTTTGTGTAAGGGTGTTTAGGATTATAAAAAATATCATCTGTTGAGGCCTTTTCTATTATTTTACCTGTATACATGACTATTACCTGATCAGCCATTTCACCAATAACACCCAGATCATGGGTTATAAACATAACCGACATACCTAAATCCTCCTGAAGATTCCTGATTACTTTAAGAATCTGGGCTTCAATAGTTACATCAAGGGCAGTAGTAGGTTCATCAGCAATTAAAAGAGTTGGATTACAGGATAAACTCATAGCAATCATTGCCCTTTGTCTCATCCCACCACTTAATTCAAAGGG
>JADQBV010000409.1 GCA_016278415.1 Halanaerobiales bacterium | reverse complement strand
ACTTCTTTGTAAGTTCTATTGCATCTTTAAAAGTCGTATTATCACAATAGCTTGGGCCTGAAGCAATAACACTCAAGTCATCGCCTACAACATCAGATAATATAAGAGATATGCTTGTAGCTCCTTTTTGAGAACATAATTGACCAAAACGTCCACCTTTAACCAGAGATAAGTATTTTCTTATTATATTTATATCATTAATATTTGCACCACATTTCATTAGTAGCTGATTAAGTTTAAACATATCATCAATACTTATACCCTTAGGCGGAGCACAGAATAAGGAAGAACCTCCTCCTGTTATGAGAAAGAGTATTAATGTGGGACTAGAAGGATCCAGTTCATTTACTTTATTTAATATTTGTTTTGTATAATCTATGTTTTCCTGTTTGGGCTCTGGGTGATATGCTTTATAAACTGGAACTGTTTCAACATCAACACTAGTTATTTCTTCACCAATCTTAGTAATTAATAGACCATCATCTGGCTTTATGATACTTTCTAGTGCCTTTGCCATTGGTGAGCATGCTTTCCCAATACCAAAAAATAGAATCTTATCATAATCATCTATATTGAATTCTTTTCCTGCAACATTTAAGATATTTCCTGATAGATTCACATTATTATACACAGCCTGTGTAGGGTCAGCGGCTTTTACCCCTTCAGATATCATTCTTTCTGCTATTTTACGATAATTTTTATATATCATTTTAATTCTATATCCTCCTTGCCTCTTCGCTTATTATATTTTTCCTTTTATAAACAACTATAAATTATGTAGCTAACTCTCTAAAATCCGTTCTATCTATATTTAATTGAAAATATTCAACTTGGCAATTCTTAGAATTTGTTCAATACTAAACTGAAGCCATTCCTCAGTTGGTTCTTCCTCTATCGGTATTACATGCTGAAGAATATTAAATACTCCATCAACCCCTTCAGTTAATACTTTTTCTACACCATTACCCAGGATTGCACCAATAGCAATAACCGGTATACCAAATTCTTTAGCCTTCTTTGCAACACCTATAGCTGTCTTTCCATTGATAGTTTGCCCATCAATTCGTCCCTCACCTGTAATAACTAGATTAACGTCCTTTAATTTATCATTTATCCTATTAACTTCTAATACAATTCCGATCCCGGACATTAATTCAGCATCTAAAAAAGTAACTAAACCGGCTCCTAATCCACCAGCTGCCCCTGCACCTATAATAGTCTGTATATCTCTAGCCAATTCTTTTTTTATAACCCCAGCATAATGCCTGAGACAGACATCGAGAAATTCAACCATTTCTTTATCTGCACCTTTTTGAGGACCATAGATATATGCAGCTCCTTCAGGGCCGTATAATGGATTGGAGACATCACAGGCCACCTCTATTTTAATATCCTTAACTCTGGGGTCTAAATCACTAACATCTATGGAATGAATATTAACCAGATTTTCTCCCCCAAGACCAATTTCCTTACCATTGATATCCTTAAACTTAACTCCCAGAGCCTGAGCCATACCTACTCCAGCATCATTTGTTGCACTACCCCCAATACCTATTACAATTTCTTCTACATCTTTATCTAACGCTGCTTTAATTAGCTCCCCAGTTCCATAAGTTGTGGTTTTGCAGGGGTTTAATTTATCCTCAGAAATCAGTGTTAATCCAGATGCCTTTGCCATCTCAATAACAGCAATATTCCCTTTCCCCAATAAACCAAATTCTGAATTAACTTTCTCACCACCAAGAGGTCCAGTTACCTTTGTATTAATTATTTTACCGCCAGTTGCATCAACTAATGATTGTACTGTGCCCTCTCCCCCATCAGCCATAGGAACCTTAATTATTTCTGCCTGTGGTAATATATTTAAGACTCCCCCTTTCTAATACATTACAGACTTCCAATGCTGTTAGGCTTCCTTTAAATGAATCAGGTGCTATAAGAACCTTCACTAATTACTCAACTCCTTACCATTCTACTACAATAATATAATTAGGCTAGCTAATTAACGGTTTTCTCACTAATTATTCAAAGATTCAGATGCCATTTCTTGTAATAACGGTAAGTAACTCAAGTTAATCATTAAACCAAAACTATCAAAATCTCAGCCTGCTTCTATTTTAATTGCCTCATCCTTATCCCAAATTCGTTAGACTTATCTAACTAAACAAGGTCTTTTACTATCAAACTTCCTACCTGCTTTCCGTTACACTATTATACTTAAAATAATCACTTTCTCTGTATAGGAACTCCATATGGACCATCAATTAAATAAGCAATTTTCAACTTTTTTCCTTGTTCTTTATAATTTTCAGATATAATATTAACAGCTCTCTCTATGAACTCTGATATTTGATTTATATCATTTATGTATCTTTTTTCTTCTGGCAAAAATATATTACCATCCTTACCAGGTAAAATGCTATAATCTTTTTTAGTCAAGAAAGGACTATAGTATATTAAATTTTCCTGGCTTATCTGTCTAAATAATTTAGACCACATCTGTACCTGCCATTGTTCAGGTATAAACGTCCAATCATTTGATAATATTAACTTCTTGAAGTTTTTGGCTCCAAATTTTTTTAAAAGGTATAATACACATTTATAATTATTACTACCTACCGGATCGTCATCTGTAGTATTTGCTGCAATTATAAGTTTCCCATTAGGCTTCAATAGGGGCTTTGATATAACCCCAACCTTAGCAGCTTGATAATGGTTTATGCCAACAAAACCTGCATGTGTAATTACAAGATCATATCTTTTTTCTATTGGTATAGCAACATAATCCATGATATGCTTTACTGCTGCTTGATGGGCTTTTTTTAGTTCCCCTGAAAATACACCCGTAATATTAAATTGATGGTCTAGAGTTACATTTGTTATGAAATCTACTCCTGCCATTTTAGCTATTTCTAGTGCTTCTTCATGACAGGGGTTACCATTTAATACTAAATCCCTGGCATTAGGAGAATCTAGCATTTCGGCTCCATGAAATATATAAGTACTATCTTCACCAATTATACCTGGACAAACGGATTTCCTTCCACCAGATGTTCCAGCCATAAAGTGACTTTCAACCAAACCAGTAAGTATCTTTATATCTGCTTCCATATAATCTTTATTTATAAGGACTTTACTTCCTCTACTTGTTTTACCCAGATTTACTAAATTATTTTTACAATTATGATTTTTTATTTCGATACCTATTTCAAATACCTGTGGATTAATCATCTCTTTAAGTTCATTAGCAGATAAGGCGCGATGAGTCCCGGTGGCTACCAATATAAGAATATTATCTTTATCAACACCATTTTTTAGCAGTTTCTTAATAACTGGTAGTAATATACCACTTTTACCTTTATACGGAACAGGGCGTGTATTATCAGATATTACAACAACAGCCTTACTATCAATTTTCTTTTCTATTTTATCCTTTATAATTTTATCCAGTCCTGGACTGCTTATTGGTTCATTTAATGAATTTAATATGGCATCTTCCGGGTCCTTCAGAGGAACTGGTATTTTCATTGACAATACATCTACTTCATCAGGAAGATTTATTTTGAAATCTTTACCACATTTTAAAGTTTCAACTTTAGCCATTTATAACCACCTCGATTTATTCCCAAATTTTAAGAAAAAAATCCAGGCTATAAAGATTGCCAAATAAAAGCTTATCTTCAAAGCCCGGATCCTATTATTGCTAATTAAAACTTTTAATGATACTAAAATCACCTGTCTTGGCAGCTTCCAATATTGGTCCCATATATTCATCTATTAGTGAGGCATCTAATGGAACTGGCATATTC
>JADQBV010000237.1 GCA_016278415.1 Halanaerobiales bacterium | reverse complement strand
AAATTTATTTTTGAGGTTTATTATTTCTACTGTTTTCGCAGTAGAATCATAAATTGAATTATATATAGCCTATTACATATATTAAAATAGGTGGTTATACTTATTTAGAAACTTGGCGGCACTTATTCCCACTTCTAGAAGCCCTATAGGATGGTCTAAAGATCGGACTTTGGGAGTCTTAGTAACGCCGTTGAGATATTAAACAAAGAAGGTGGTAAATATGGCACTAATTGATACACATGCACATCTAGATTTTCCTCGATTTGATAAGGATAGAAATGAAGTGATTGCCAGGGCATGGGATAGCGGCATTTCCTATATTGTTAATGTTGGGGCAGATTTAGCTTCAAGCCGGAGGTCAATAGAATTGGCTAAGGAATACCCTTTTATTTTTGCAACTGTAGGGGTTCATCCCCATGACGCTAATGAAGTAAGCCAAGAATTGCTTAAAGAAATTAAGGCAATGGCCTTAGACGAAAGAGTAGTTGCAATAGGGGAGATTGGACTGGATTATCATTATGATAACTCGCCTCGAGATATTCAAAAGGATGCTTTTAAAAGGCAACTACAATTGGCTAAAGAATTAGGGTTACCTGTTGTTATACATAGTCGTGAAGCAGATCAAGATACCCTTGAAATACTTAAAGCAGATTATGATATAAGTAATGGTGGTATTATGCATTGCTTTGGTAGTGGTTTAGAGATGGCCCGCCAATGTCTTGATATGGGTATGTATTTGGCTTTTGGAGGGGTATCTACTTTTAAGAATGCAGGGGATCTGCGAGAAGTTATTAAGGAGGTTCCCCTTGAAAAAATTCTTATAGAGACAGACTCTCCTTATTTAACACCAGAGCCTTTACGAGGTAAAAGGAATGAACCTAAATTTGTAAGGTTTGTTGCTGAAAAGATAGCCGAGATAAAGGGTATTGGACTTATTGAGGTAGCTGAGACTACTACAGCCAATGCAATAAATCTCTATAATTTACCTGATATAATGTTGTAGATTATGAATTATTATTTATTTAGCATTTATAGTTTAAGGGTTAAACCCCATACTTTTTGGTATGGGGTTTGTCTATTTTGTTCTATTATAACCTTCATATTATTTATATTAATTATTATTTTTAAGGGATAAGTTGTAGTCTATGTATACTTAATTTTTAATATGATTACACTTATTAAATTGTGCTACTAGTAATTATGGTAAAGAAGTGATAAAATCAAACTGGTGATTATATATGGATGCATTTCAGGAAAAAGAAATTTTGGATCCCCGCTTTCCTTTTAACGTTTTTATAAATGAAACAGCCATGAGTTTCCCGCCTCACTGGCATGAGGAGATAGAGATAATTTATGTACAGTCGGGGAATTGTAAGGTAGGACAAAACAATTCACAATTTGATTTAAATAAAGGCGATATTTTATTAATTGGTAGTGGAGATGTACATTACTTTTTACCCCGCTTTGGTAATAGCAAAAAGGTGTTTATCCAATTTGATTTGTCTATCTTCAATGATTTTTCTACAGTAAGAAATGACAGGAGATTTGTTACGCCACTATTTAGTAAGACACACCAATTAAGTAACAAAAGTAATAAAGGTCAGGAATCTGCTAATATAAATCATGTAATACATAAAAAACTAGAGGAACAAATTCTTAAAATAATTGATGAATTTATTAATAAGGAAGATGGATATCAGTTGGTTTTAAAGGCCCGTTTATTTGATATTGTAGCAATTCTATTAAGGAATATACCTCAAAGAGAGTATTCATTAAAAGAGAAAAAAAGGCAGAATGAACAGTTAGAAAGATTAAAAACTGTCTTTGAATATGTTGAAAGGCATTATACTGATGATATATCCTTAGACAGGGTTGCAGATATTGCTAATTATAGTGTTTATTATTTTGCCAGATTTTTTAAAGACGCTACAGGGATGACATTTGGTCAATACCTGGATCATTTTAGAATACGGAAGGCAGAATGGCTATTAATAAATAAACGAGATGAGTCCATTACTGAAGTTGCTTTTGAAGCAGGATTTAATAGTATAAAAACATTTTATCGGGTATTTAAGAAGATAAAAGGTTGTTCACCTAAAGAGTTTCAGACAGCGGTTTTTAAATAGATAAAATAATTATAAGCAATATTTAAGAAGAGAAGGGCAAGATTTGACATGAATCTTGTCTTTTTTTTGTGTAAAATTAGTATAGAGTACATTAATTAAGTGTCTAACATTAGCATCTAATTATAGCATCTTATTTATCTCTGTTGATGTTTATGGTTCATTATGGATATACCATTAGTAAATAATTTAGAGACAATGTGTTTTTAAAAAGGATGAGGGGGAAATTTAAATGAAAAAGGCTTTAATTGTTCAAGGCGGTTGGGATGGTCATCAACCTGTTCAGGTTGCTGATAGATTTGAAAAGTGTTTAGAAGGCCTTGATTTTGAGGTGGAAACATCAGATACTCTAGATACTTTTCTTGATCTAGAAAAGCTTAAAACCTTAGATTTAATTGTTCCTATCTGGACCATGGGGGAAATTACAAAAGAGCAACTAGAACCTGTTTTAGAAGCAGTAGGTAGTGGAGTTGGACTAGTTGGTTGTCATGGTGGATTATGTGATGCTTTTCGTAATAGTGTTGGATGGCAGTTTATGACTGGTGGTAATTGGGTAGCTCACCCTGGTGGAGATGGTGTTAAATACACTGTTAACATTAAAAATAGTTCTAGTCCTATAACTGTAGGATTATCTGATTTTGAGGTAGAGAGTGAGCATTATTATTTACATGTCGATCCTGCTGTAGAGGTTTTAGCTACTACTCGTTTTCCAGCAGTAAATTGGTATCATGCCTCAAATGGGCAAGTTGATATGCCGGTAGTTTGGACAAAACGCTGGGGATTTGGTAGAGTGTTCTATAATTCGTTAGGACATCATGCTGAAATATTTGATATACCAGAAGCGCTTGAATTAATGAAAAGGGGTTTCCTCTGGGCTGCCAAGGGTAAGGAAATAGCTGTACAGAATGAAGTGGATATTAATAAGTTTAAAAGTGATGAGAAGATGTTTTAGGTGATAGATTAGCTTGAAGGAAATGCTTGATAAGGGGGATATAAATATGGTCGAAACACTAAATGTTGGTATAGTTGGTTGTGGAAATATAAGTGGTATTTATTTAAAAAATTGTACAGAGGTTTTTAATAATTTGCAGGTTAAGGCGGTTGCTGACTTAATAGTTGAGAGGGCTGAAGAGAAGCAAGAACAGTATCAGATACCTTTAGTTTGCTCTACTGAAGAATTATTAAACGACCCAGAGATTGATATAGTATTAAATCTTACTACTCCAGATGCACATGCTGAAGTTGCTTTAGCAGCACTAAAGGCAGGCAAACACGTTTATGGTGAGAAGCCATTAACCATTAATCTGGAAGATGGAGAAAAGCTTATAAGTCTGGCAGAAGAAAAAGGATTGAGAATTGGATCTGCACCAGATACTTTTCTGGGTGGTGGTTTGCAGACCTGTCGTAAACTGATTGATGATGGATGGATAGGTAGTCCTGTCTCAGCCACAGCATTTATGGTATGTCATGGACATGAAAGTTGGCATCCTGATCCTGAATTTTATTATAAAGTAGGAGGTGGTCCAATGTTCGATATGGGGCCTTACTATCTAACAGCCTTAGTCTCGTTAATGGGTCCTATCTCTCGTGTTACAGGGTCTGCCAGGATATCATTTCCTGAAAGAACTATAACAAGTGAGGCTAAACATGGCCAAGTAATAAATGTTGATGTACCTACACATGTTGCTGGAGTTATGGATTTTGAAAATGGTGCAGTGGC
>JADQBV010000324.1 GCA_016278415.1 Halanaerobiales bacterium | reverse complement strand
AAGTAATAGCAAAATAATCGGACGTTTTCCACCAACTAAAATGGAGAAGAACCATTATTGATAACTTTTTTTAGTTGCAATAAGAGATGAATAGTGCTATAATATACAATGAACTAAATCCATGTTCTGTTGTAAGCAGAGCCGTTTAGTCCAAATGGAGGGGGTGAAAGAAAATGATACGAGTTTATGAAGCAACTTATATAATAAGACCTGATATTGAGGATGAAGCTAAAGAAGGGCTTCAGGAAAGAATCAAAAGTGTTATTACTGATAATCAAGGTGAAATTTTAAGTGCTGATGTTTGGGGAACCAAAAAGTTAGCTTATGAGATTAATGACTACCGTACAGGTTTTTATACAATGATAACCTTAAAGGGTGAATCAGAAGTAGTGGATGAATTGGAGCGTAATTTCAAGATTATTGATGATGTAATACGTTATTTGATTATTAAGAAAGAAGTATAAGTCAGTATTCTTATACCGGGATGGTGAGTAGGATGTTAAATCATATTATCTTAATTGGACGGTTGGTAAGAGATCCAGAGATGCGTTATACAAGTAATGGTACACCAGTTACTAATTTTACTCTTGCTGTTGAGCGTAGCTATACAAATCAGCAGGGAGAAAGAGATGTTGATTTTATTGACATTGTGACTTGGAGAAAGTTGGCTGAGACCTGTGCCCATCACTTGGGTAAAGGGAGATTAGTTGCTGTAGATGGGTCATTACAAATTAGGAAAAGTGAGAATAACGGAAGAACCTATGTCAATCCAGAAGTGGTTGCCAGCACAGTACGTTTTCTAGACTGGCCTAATGATGCTAATAATAACAGAAACAATAATAGTAGTTATAATAATAATGGGTATAAGAATCAGAACAATAATAACAACAATAACGCAAGTAATAATACAAGTAATAACAACAATAATAGCAACGGCGATAATAATACCAATTTGGATATTGATGAAGATTTCGATGTTCCATTTTAAAAGGAGGAATATAATCCATGGCAAGAGGTAGAAATAAATCCTGTTTTTTTTGTGCAAACAAGGAAAAAGAAATAGACTATAAAGATATTAGGACATTACAACGTTTTATAACAGATAGAGGCAAGATTGTTCCAAGAAGAATTACAGGAACATGTGCCAAACATCAACGTGCTATAACAAGAGGAATTAAAAGAGCTAGAGCAATTGCCTTATTACCATATGTAAAAGATATTTAAAAAAATAGTGTATTAAAAGGAGGCGAAGGGCTTACTTTAGCCTCCTTTGCTTATATATTTGTAAATCTTGCTAACTATTAAAGATATTAAAATGAAGATTGTTAAACAATTCGGGTCATGAGGTGGATATTTCTAATGAATATAGATATAGAATTACAGAAAGATGGATTAAAAGTCACTGCATTACTGGTCTTTTTTTCACTATTATATTTATTAATGCCTTTTTTTAGTTTGTTTATATACATAATTTGGCCTATTCCCATAGTATATTTAATAATGAAATACGATATAAAAGAAGCGTTTATAGTAATTGTAATAGCTGCTCTATTAAACACTTTAATTTTGAGCATAACAATAAATACAACTCTTGGTGTTTTTATGGGGATGTACTCAATTGTAGGGTTTGGCTTAATTGGCTTTTTTCTAGGTTCTGGACTAAAAGAGGGTTTTGCCCCTTTAAAGACCTTGATTATAACAATTGTTGCAGTATTTATCTCAAATTTACTTGTCTTTATTATCCAATCATCATTTCCTGGATTGGGGATTCAACAGTTGCTACAGGAATTTACTAATATTGTGGACCAAAGTCAATTACCATCTGAATTCTCTTTATTAATGGAACAATATATAAATATTATTAGTATATTATATCCTGCCCTTATTTTGATTACTTCTATTATACAGGGATCATTGACTTATTACGCAACCTTCTGGTATTTGAAAAGGAAGGGGATATATGCTCAAGCATATAAGCCTGTTAAAAATTGGGCTTTCCCTCGTTGGGGTCTATCTATAGCTATTTTGTTGACGATGCTATCTAGAATGGTCTGGAAGTATGGGGGGACAACAACAGGAGCACAGGAAATATATAATATTATAAGTTTAAATTTATTAGTGATATTGTCTTTTCTATTATTTTTGCAGGGTTTTGCTGTGGCTATTTATTATTTGAACAGAATTAAATCAAAAATATTATATATAGTATTTATCTTTATAGTATTGATTTTCTACTACGTAATAGCCTTAATCGGTTTAATAGATCTCTGGTTTAATTTAAGGAGAGATCAGGGATAAAGTAAAAGTAAGATATTACTATTGCTATAAAAAATAAATTAAGATAAAATATTTATAATGGAGGGTATAGTTATGAAAGTTATTTTAAAAGAAGATTTAAAGAAGTTAGGTTCAAAAGGCGATATTGTTAATGTTTCTGATGGATATGCTAGGAATTTTTTGATTCCAAAAGGTTTAGTAAAAAAAGCAACAGAGGGTAATATAAATCAATTAGCACATAAGGAAAAAGCTAAGAAGAAAAAGAAAGCAGAAAAAACCTCTGAAGCTAAAGAAATTGCTGCTCAATTGGAAAAGGAAAAGTTTGTTATCTCTGTAAAAGCAGGAGAAAATGGGCGTTTATTTGGTTCTGTAAATACCAAAGATATCGCTGATACTGTTAATAAGGCAGGATATGGTATTGATAAAAGGAAAATAGATTTAGATGAATCCATAAAATCACTTGGTGTACATAATATCAAGGTGAAAATATTTAAAAATGTAGAGGCTAACTTAAAAATAAAGGTTGTTGAAGCGTGAAAAACGCATAGTAATGAGAGGATGAAATAAATGAAGGCTTTCTGGCGCCGTATTTTCAAAAAAGGAAAAGATCATGTAGCAATTGATACTGATCAAAGGTGTCGTACTGTCAAGGCATTATATAAAAAAATTAACAATATCTATGGTAGAGAAAGATTTGTCCTTAAAGCAAATAAAGTAAATGCCTTAGATATGATTAGTTCTGAAAAACTGTATATTAAATTGACGGCTCTGGAGAGAATAGTTTATGGTGACCGTTCTATAGAAATTAGTAGAAGCAAGATAGATGATCGGATTAATAAATTAGAAAATAAAATCGCCGACCTTTTAGCTGAAAGATCTGTAGAAAGAGATTTGGAAGAACAGATAGCAGTTCGGATGGAAAAGCGACAGCAGGAATATATTCAAGAAATAAAGAAAGAAATAGTTAGTGATAAAAAGACGGCTGATAATGCCAAGACATTAAGAAAACTGGCTCAGTTGGAGATAATGGAGACCAGAAATCTAAATAGAACTACATTGGATATGGTAAGACCTCAGAAATTCAATGAAGTAATTGGTCAAGATACAGCAATTAAGGCTTTGGTCTCTAAGATTGCTTCACCATACCCCCAACATGTAATATTATATGGGCCTCCAGGTATAGGGAAAACTACTGCTGCACGTTTGGCGTTAGCAGAAGCAAGGAAAAGGGCCAATACGCCTTTCTATGATGATTCCAAATTTGTTGAGGTAGATGGTACTACATTACGTTGGGATCCCCGGGAAGTAACAAATCCCTTATTGGGTTCTGTTCATGACCCTATATATCAAGGGGCAAGGAGAAATCTAGCTGATGAAGGTGTTCCTGAGCCCAAGACAGGACTGGTTACAGAGGCACATGGCGGGGTTTTATTCATCGATGAGATTGGTGAACTTGACCCTATGCTGCAGAACAAACTTCTAAAAGTCATGGAAGATAAACGGGTTATGTTTGAATCCTCATATTATGATGAAAATAGTGATAATGTTCCATTATATATAAAAAAGCTATTTAAAGAAGG
>JADQBV010000011.1 GCA_016278415.1 Halanaerobiales bacterium | reverse complement strand
TGAAGTAATAGCAAAATTGTCGGACATTTCCCACCAACGGAAAAGGAGAAGAACCCAACTTATAAACTGTAATTAGATAAGGCTCTAAGTTGAAAGAAAATCCACCTATGTCTATATAATTAGATCTCCATCTTTTTCAGGTCTATTATCGTAATCCTCTTTCTTATCCTGATAACCATCACGACCTAAAACTCCATAAGTATAGTGTTTCCCAAGCTCTACTCCAGGTTGATTGAAGGCATCAATATTAAATAATTCACCAACTAATGCTGTTTGTAATTCTAACATATATATTAATTGTCCCATAGTAAATTCATTAACCTCTGGCAATACAACCGTTACATTTAATCTGCCCCGCTCAGTTAAGGCTAATTCAGTAGCGTTTTTCTCTGTTTTAATTAGTTCTGATAATGTATGTCCTCCAAGGTAAGACACCCCAGGGATATCCTCATACAATTTTGGTATTTCTAACTCTGCTCCGTATTCTTCAACTTCAAGGAAGGTTATTACCTTATCATAAGGACCTTCCATATATAATTGAACCTGGGAATGCTGATCTGTTGCACCTAGTGCTTTAATTGGAGTAGGACCAACATTTACAACATTGCCCTCCCGGTCAACTTCTTTTCCAAGTGATTCAGCCCAAAGCTGCCTGTACCAGTCTGCTACATCTTTTAGAGCATGTACATAAGGCATCATTACAGATAACGGTTTTCCATTTTCATATGCTAAATATTGCAAAACACCATTAAGATATGCAGGGTTTTCCCATAGCTGATCCGTCTTACAGATATCATCCATATATGCAGCCCCTGCCAACAATTCTTCTAAATCAATACCACAAAATGCCGCTGATACTAATCCCACGGGTGTTAGTACTGAAAACCTGCCACCTACATTTTCTGGAATGAAAAATGTTTTATATCCTTCGCGGCGGGCAATTTCTATTAGATATCCTGAATCCTGACTTGTAGTTGCAATGAAATGTTCTTTAAGTTTGTCTTCACCTAGCTCTTTTGCTACAGCCTGACGAGCAATAAGGTATTGACTCATAGTTTCAGCAGTACCACCAGATTTTGAGATAACATTAAACATGGTCTTTTCTAGATCCAAAACCTCTAGCAAACTTTGGAAACGAGCTGGATCCACGTTATCTGGAACAAATAGACGGGGATAATCTCCGCCTTTATAGTTATGGTATGGGTCATTTAAAGCAGTCTGTAGGGCAATATTCCCTAAAGCAGAACCCCCTATACCTAGAACTACAAAATTATCATACTTTCCTTTATATTCCTCGGCCAAATCAGTTATTTCTTTAATAACTTCACTTTGTTCATAAGGCAATTCCATAAAGCCAAGTCCAGCCTCTTGAATATCCTTATGTGCCTTTTTTACTTTTGCCTGATAACTATTTACTTCCTCTTTTGTAAACCCATGTTCATCTCCTACATTATTAGTGAACATATTATTTACATCCAATTTAATTGTCATTTTGTCTTTCCAAGATTGATCTAAAAATCTTTTAGACAATATAAACGCCTCCTTATATTCTTGTTTTATAGCCAACTTTGCTATATAAATTGTTTCAATGTAATCCTAACACTTTTATCTTTAACATATGTAATAATTCCCATTTGTCAGGCATCATTAACTAATATTATATACTTTAACACCTAATATTGCAAGAGTTTGAAAAAACTAAAAAGTATCTATATCAAATATATAATTAATTGAATATACTAATAAAAGTCAATCTTTTAGGAGGATTAAATATGTCCAGATTAGAAAACGAAATTATATTGGGAGATGTAGATTCATTAATAGAAAAGTTCACACTCCTCACTGATTCCTACCGACTGCTAGTTGGTGCTACAGAAGAATTAACCAGAACCCCATCAGTTGGAGAAAATATGATTGATTCAGCTGTTTGCAGAACCTCTTTTCTAGGGAATATACTAGATGAACTTCTATTTGCCATTCAAATTTCTCTTATACTTGATTTTATTAGAGTAACTGAAGGAGTAGAAAATCCATACATTTAAATCATCTTCCAAAAAATTATTATACAAACCCGAATAAATTATAAAGTACAAAAAATTTTATATTATAAATAAGACAGTAGGAGAAAATCCCCCTACTGTCCCCTGTTATCCTGTGCCATCATTTCCTCAGCTTTAGCTATAGCTGCTCGAACTAACGACCCAGCTTCTCGGGTGGTTATATTTCCCCAATCACCATTTTTGACCTTGTGAGCAAACCCTAACTCCTTAGCCAACTCATACTTGGTTTCTTCTGACATTATTTTTGCCATATTAGGGACTTCCACCTCCATTAATATTATGTTCTATCAAAGCCTATTCCAAACAGGTAAATGATACCTTATAAACGAATAGTACAAAATAAACCCCACCTAATATTGTGGGGTCATATTGCTAGTTATTCTTATTTTATAAGTTAATTATAATCCTTTTTTATACTTATTTCTGATTTATACTTAAATAAGGTCTACTCTACTGTAATATCTTTTGCGGCTTCCCACTGACCATGAATATTACAAAGTTCAAAAGCCCTTAGTTTACATGATTCTTCTAACTTAATTGTTAGCGTAGCTTCAGCCTTTGATTCAGGTGTAAAGCCTACACGACTCAAGTGGTAATAATCTGCATATAAATCTACATATTGGATAAAATGTTCCGCTTCCATTGGGTGGTCAATTTCCTCACCCATCTTGATAGTAACCTGGAAATACTCTCCCTTTTTAACCTTATCTGGTGCCTGTATATATGGAACATGTTTTTTTTCTAAAGTAGTCTTACTTTCTGGATCAGAAATAGACTTTACATCATAATAAGCCATTATTAACTCCCCCTTAGTATTTTAATTTAAAAATTATGCAACCTTTATTTATATTACTATACTTAAAGTTAATCCTTATACTATTTATAATTATTAAATAGCTCTTATATATTTTTACAGAATTCCTTCTTACTTTTTAAATTCTTTGAAACGTTCCTTAGGTGCACCGCAAATTGGACACTTATCCGGAGTACCATCTTTAACGGTATGACCACAAACTTCGCAAATACTTACATATTCAAGGTCATAATCATTTCCAGATTCAACAGCCTCTCTTGCTTCACTATACAATTTTGTATGTATTTTTTCTGCTTCTACCGCATAATGAAATGAACGAGCCGCATCAGTTTCCTTCTGATCTTTAGCAACTAATAAATAAGATGGGTACATTTGCTCTATCTCAAAATTTTCCCCAGCAATAGCACCTTCTAGATTTTCCGATGTAGAACCTATACCAAATCCGGCACCAGAAGCAACTAAAAAGTCTCCCTCTATATTATCATGAGCCTCGAAATGATTACCAGCATGAACCTCTTCAGCATATGCAATTGCCTTAAATAGAAGCCCAACATTTGGAAAGCCATCTTTTTCAGCTACTCTACCCCAGACTAAATAACGCTGATAGGCTTGACTTTCACCTCCAAAAGCAGATCTTAAATTCTGAGCACTAATTTCATTCTTAACCATAAAAAAAACCCCTTTCAAATCTATTTGTAATAATAGTAATAATTACTAATAAAATTATATCAATAGATAGTCTTTTTGTCAAGTAAAGACCTTTAAAAATCTTCAAGATATATCCTAGACTTATTACTTATAGTCATTAAATTTCCCCTAACTAATGATATTTATACAAAAAAATATCCCTTTTAAGAGGGATATAATATAAGGTAATTAAGAGTAAATCATTATTTTTTTACTTTAAATAATATAAAATTTATAAATTAGGCGATAATTGAATATTCCGCTTTGATGGAGCCGCAGAACCGGAAAAGAGAGAGCCACCTG
>JADQBV010000429.1 GCA_016278415.1 Halanaerobiales bacterium | reverse complement strand
CGGTCTTAGCACTAATTATTATGATAGGTATATTAGACTTCTTCCTGACAGCCTCACAGATTGTAAGTCCATCTACATTTGGCAGCATAATATCAAGAATTAACAGCTTAACAGAGTTTAACATTAAATAATCCAGGGCCTCTTGACCATCCTCTATTACCTTAAGCAGATAGCCATTGTTTTCAAAGTAATCTTTTGTTACCTGAGCTAACTCTTTTTCATCTTCAACTAATAATATTTGATCCATAGATACCCCCGATTCTTAAAATCCCATCTCCAGTAACCAGTTTGATAATTTGCTTTCTCGCTGTTTTAAAACATCTTCTGACCGATTGAATTTACCTAATACATACTCACCAACAATACTGCCATCCATCATAAAAAGTACCCTTTCGCTTTGAGAGGCCACTTTTACATCATGAGTTACTAACATAACCGTTGTTCCTTCTTCATTAATGGTATGTAAAACATCCATTACCTCTGAGGCCGCCCTAGAATTTAGGGCACCTGTAGGTTCATCACCAAAAAGAATCTCTGGATTATTGATAAGTGCTCTACAAATTGCTGCCCTCTGTAGTTGCCCCCCAGAAGCCTGAGTAATATCATTATCGGCTAATTCAATTATACCAGTCTTTTTCATTAAAGCAACAGCCTGTTGATTAATATCTTCACGTGTCCTGTTCCTGGCCATATAAGCTGATATTATAATATTATCTATGATACCTAGATTCTTTAATAAATTTATCTGTTGAAAAACAAACCCCATTTTGTGCAATCTAAGACTTGATAACTCTTCTTCCGACATGTCTCCCAGCCCAGTACCATTAAAAATTACATCACCTGCTGTCATTTTATCCATACCACTAACATTATATAGTAATGTGCTTTTTCCTGATCCAGAAGGTCCCATCACAGAAATAAATTCCCCTTCTTTGATACACATATTTACATTCTTAAGGACATGTTGCTGTCTTTTATTTACTAGATAAGTCTTACATAGGTTTTTTGTTTCCAAAATATTATTCATTATTTTTTTCCTCCCTCTATTCCACATTTATATCTGAAATACTAAATTGCCTAATTGATTTGATACTTAATAAAGTTGTCAGTGTTACAATTATAATCATCGTGACTGGACTCATAATATATGCTTCCAATGGATTGATACTAAATTCAAATTCAGGTGCCCCCATCATAGATAAAACTACACTAAACAACATTTGACCCAGAGTATTAGATATTAATGTACCAATGATTATACCCAGGTTTAATACTATCAGGGATTTAGTAATATATTCTATCTTAATGTCTTTTATGGAAATTCCAATACTTTTCTTAATGGCAATTTGAGACTTATCTCTAGTAATTAGCATTTTTAAAAATAATGATGTAATAAGCACAGTTACCAAAACAGCAATAATAATAGCTGTAATAGTCAATAGGCGAAGCTGTTGTATGGTATTACCGAAGGTTTGCTCTAAATACCCTTTCTGACCGATAATCTTCACATCATTAAAGATAAGCTCATATTCTTGGATTTTTTTAGATGTATCTTTCTCCACGTCAACATAGATGTTAAACCAGGATGCAGTCTCATAATTCGGCTCAATATTAGCCTTAGCTGTTCTACCACCATTTGTAACATCCTGATAAATACCTGTGACAAGCATAAAACGAATCTCTTTATTAACAATAAGTTCAACCTCATCACCTACCTGTTTCCCAAGTTCATTGGCACTAAGATATGAAAGGGCTATCTCATTTGGCAGTATAGGGGCAGTCCCTTGTATATAATCTATAGGAAATACTGAGAAATCACCAGTCTCGATATAGATGCTTTCTGGTAAATCATCTGTATTAATAATATCATAGGTACTGGTTACTAAAGGACTATATCTCTTTACATCTGGATCACTCTCAAGAAAGGTTTTTATTTCTTCAAACCGATCCACAATCTGCTCTGATTGTCTTAAATCCATTATAATATCACTTTGTCCTAAGCCCATATAGGTGACAAAACCCTCTGATTGTATGGTATTTAATAAATTTATAGGTACAATAATAATAGAAGTAGCTAAGATAAACACAAAAAGGAGTATGGCATACAATTTGAAACGCAATACTACATCGTGTATACCCAGGAAAATATTAGTGCTAAGCAGCTTATTCTTATATAATGCATGTTTTCCATTATTTGAATAACTACCACCAATATTGCCCATCCGAATCGCTTCAACTGGGGATATTTTATTTAATCTCCTTAGAATAACTAGACAAAAGAAAACAATTATTAGACCTACAACAAAAGCAGTCAAAAAAGGTAAGATAGACATAAGAACCGATTTAGGGGCTGTTCCGATATAGAGCATAATATTTCTTGAAAAAATATTATTTATAAATAAAGAGACCAGATAACCTGTCAAAGAAGCACTCAATGCAATAGTATAATACTTGGACATATATATCCTCTTGATGTCAGCTGGTGTTATACCAATTGCCTTCATCACACCGATTTCTTTATAATCTTCTTCAATGGTTAATAAAATAACAAACCTTAAACATAATAAGGCAATGACATTTAATAATAAACTGATTAAGATAATAACTGCTGCAATAATACCATCTGTCAAACTATTAAATATTACTAATATTTGGTAATCTATGGCAGGACCTTTTTTGGGTAAGTCAGAATTACTATATTGATTACTGAATTTATTTATGTCAGCTCTATCATTTAAGCGAAAACTGATCAGATATTCTGTCTCTCCTATGCCATTTTTTAATTTTTCTAAATCTACAGCACTAATCACAAAGCGCTTGGAACTAACAACAGAAGGATTCATCTGCACATCTCTAACAAAATGGGTAATGGTAAAATTAAGTTCTATACTATCATCCTTAATGACAAGCTTATCTCCAATAGATAATTCTTTGCTCTGCATATAATGGATTGGTACTGCAATTTCACCTTCATTCACCTTTATTATCTCATTATCTAAATTGAGTAAGTAATCAAAAGACCTATTCTGCTTTACAAAACCCAAATCCATGACTGTATCACTTTCTGATACATTACTATTGATGTAAATCTTTGAACCATCAATATTAATCATTTCACCAGTTTGCTGACTTTTTACATACGGATTATCTTCACTCCACTCATCAATCTGTTTTTGATTAATGCTGCCCGCATGATACTGGACAAAGTGAGGTACTGAAGCCCTCTCAAATAAATAGTCTAATGAATTACTTAAATCAATAAACATATTGGTACCACTGGCCATCAGCAATGCCGATAGCACGACAAATACAAATACAGCTATTGTGATAACTTTATTCCTGGAAAAATCCCTTTTTAATATTTTTAAAATCACAATTTCACCCCTCTTATCAACGATAATAGGATTATAGCATGGTAAATATTAAGAAATCCTTAACTTTTTTCGCTTTTATAAAATTCTTATCTATTAGTTCTTTTAATTTTAGTAAATTACTTTTATATCTCCACATATTCAGGCATAATAAAACCTGACTATTGAAAGCCAGTTTTATTGTCATATGGATAGGACGGAGCTATATGGAGGTATTTTTGAAAAATAAATACACCCATTCTTTCAAATAACGCAACTACTAAAAACTATATTTAAGAGTATGGACGATAGCAATTCGTGACTATGTATATTAAAATATAAAAATCATTTCTTTAACACACTTCACCGAAACATGAATATTATATAGTAAACAAAAAACGGAGGTGAGGATATAAATGAGAAGTGATGGTAGACTAGATGATGATTTTTGTTGCTGTAAAGATGAAATAGCAAATTTATTAAAAGAACTTTCTGATGATGTATGTCCCGTAGAGAT
>JADQBV010000179.1 GCA_016278415.1 Halanaerobiales bacterium | reverse complement strand
ATACTTCAGTCAATTGCTGCTATTTCTGTATTTATATTTGAGGTGCCGACAGGGGCAGTTGCTGATAAGATAAGCCGGAAGTTTAGCATTATTTTAGGGGCAGGTTTATGGGCAGTAAGTCTTTTCATTTACGTATTAGGGAGTACTTTCTTAATATTTGCAGTAGCGGAAGTAATTTTTAGTCTGGGTGCTTCTTTTAAGTCAGGTGCTGATACTGCCTTAATATATGATTCCCTTAAGATACTGGATAGAGAAGGTGAATATCAGCAAGTTGAGGGTAGGGCGCGTTCCTACATAATGTATACACAGGCTGCAGGTTCTATAATAGCTGGATTTGTTTATGATATAAACATTAACCTTCCTATGATTATATCCATAGGCTTTATGATGGTTACTATATTGATAGCTTTGAAATTTGAAGAACCTGAAATAGAAGGAGATAGAGAGTTTTCAATTAGTGCTTATCTGGAGCAAATAAAAGAGAGTGCTGCTTATACCGTTAAACATGAAAAGATTAAGGCTATATTATTCTTTTCAATAGTGTTTTACATCTTTTATCGTACAGGGTTTCTATACTTTCAACCATATATGGAGGCAGTTAATATACCTGTAAAGTATTTTGGTATTCTTTTCTTTCTTTTTAATATAGTCGCTGCTATAAGTTCTAAATATAGTTTTAAAATAATGGATAAGACAAAACCGCGAACTATGCTCTTTATGGGATTACTTTTAATAGTCTCTTTCTTAGTATTGGGTATAGTTAGAGCTTGGATCGGTGTTTTTGCTATATTATTACAGCAGGTAGCCAGAGGTCTTTATAGACCTGTGACCAGAAAATACCTTAATAAACATATTCCATCAAATAAACGTGCTACTATACTGTCATTTCAGAGTCTATTGGTTAGTGTAGCGATAGCAATAGTCTATCCTCTGATGGGTATTTTGAAAGACTCAAGCAATATATTTACAAGTCATCTGGTCTTGGTTATAGCAATGTCAGCGTTATTATTGATGACAAATAGTTATATGAACAAGAGATTGGGGAAGAGGTCGAAGGATTAATTTCTTTCAAAAAATGACAGATAATCTGATCTGTAATATAATAATAACAAAATATATTTAAGTGGTGATGTTTGTGAAAGTGGAAGTGTATTTAACCAGATAAATTAAATAAAAATCCTGACCTGCAGTTAGAGTTCTTTTCAGGCTGTATTTTATTTTTATGTATTAAAGATAGGCTGAAATGATTTTAAAACTACAGGACTTGCCAAGGGAGGATTCTGTCCATATTCCCCGGTATAAGGTTTTTGGTTAATAAACACTTCATAAAAATTTATAATCTAACATTAAATTCCTAGTTAGATAGTTACTTACTTGAATACTAAAGCTATATTCGTTAATTTCTAGATTGAATAATAGCTTAGTATTATAGGTGCCTAATCTACTTGGGGAGATTATATGTATGACTATATCAAAAATTATGAATCTATGCTGTGGGTATTAACCTACGGCTTTTTTTGTGTTTATATAACTTAAGCCTTCTCAAAGGGTTTTAGAAAAGGTTGGCATGAAGTGATTTAAAGAAGTTGGAGATTGTTTTTGGTATAGGATAGAAAACAAATAGACATTTAACTAATAATATAGATGGAGGTAGTAGTCTTGAATAAAAACAATGAAACATTTGATAAAGGTGGGATTGTATTTACTTATAGGATAACAAAAGACGCTAAAGTTTTTATCTATTGGTATGGTAAACAGGTGACAATTATGAAAGGTAAGCAGGCTAGTAAATTTATTTCCAAAATAAATAGGCCTAATCAGGAAGAGCAACAACTTTTAATGGCTAAAATTACAGGAAATTTTAAGCGTGGTAATGAACGTTGATCTATAATAGACTGTCATAAGAAAATATACGAGGTGAATAAAAAGTGGAATTAAATAAGGGTGTAGTTGTACTTGGCAGCTTATCGGGTTTATGGGAAATAAAGGGGGAAATACAATGAATATATACGAGACAGACAGATTATTTATTAGGAGATTTCATGATGATGACTGGATCGATCTGTATGAGTACCTATCGCTGGAAGAGGTAGTAAAATATGAACCATATGATGTATTTAATGAGGAAGAATGTAAAAATGAAGCCAAAAGAAGGGCTGATGATGAAGCTTTTTGGGCCGTATCTTTAAAAGAAAACAGCGAATTAATTGGTAATCTATATTTTAAACAACAACCCAACGAATTCATGACCTGGGAAATCGGATATGTATTTAATCCTTCATATTATGGGAATGGATACGCAACAGAAGCATGTAAAAGGATGTTGAAGTATGGATTCGAAAGCATGGGAGCTCATCGTATAATAGCTAAATGTAATATTGAAAATATTGCTTCTTGGAAGTTATTAGAGCGATTATCTATGCGGCGGGAAGGTCATTTAAAAAAGCCTGTGTATTTCAAAAAAACGATTAAGGGACTTCCTATATGGCATGATGCCTATCAATATGCGATATTAGAAGAAGAATGGTCATTACTTTAAACTAGAAACTGGGTGGTTTTCAGGTATATTTTGAAAAACCGTCTAAATATATTTTGACATGATATAAGCAGTTGTTATAAATGTAATTGTTCGCAAAGTTGAATACTGGGAAAACATATGGAGGAGTGGGAAGATGAATTTTCATAAGAATTATAAATTGTATAAAGATTATAGGGACGAAGAATGGTTGAGAGAGGAGTTTTTTGCATTTACAAAAAAGATATTTGGACTATCATTTAAAGAATGGTATAACTACGGATTTTGGAATAATACTTATATTTGCTATTCTTTATTTGATGGTGATAATTTGACTTCAAATGTCTCTCTTTCAAAACTGGATGTAGTTATTAATGGTGAGGAGAAAAAGGCTATACAATTAGCTACTGTAGGCACTCTGGATGAATATAGGGGTAAGGGCTTATCTAGGTATTTAATAGAGATGGTACTTAATGATTATAAAGATGATTATGATTTTTTCTTTCTGTCTGCTAATGATACAGTTGTAGATTTCTATCCTAGATTTGGCTTTAAACGTATTCTTGAATATAAATTTACATGCAATCCAGGAATTATTAGTAATGATAGTATTCGGGATACAAACTGTCAGGATAGAAGGCTAGGTAGCAATAGTAAGTATGATAATAGTAAAGATATAATTCAGGTAGTCAATAAGGATTATATGAGAAAATTATATATAGATAGTAAAGATGACATGGCAATTATTAAAAATCTTTTTAAAGAAAGAACTCGTCTTAGCAATGTTTTTTCTATTAAAGATTATAGCTCCATATTTATGTGGTATGTAGTTAACTTTTATAGGGATTCTATATGGTATCTTGCAGATGAGGAGATAATTATTGTCTATCAAATTGAGGATCAGACACTAGATATATATGATATTATAAGTAAAGATAGTATTAAGTTTAGCGATATAGTAAAATATATGGATTTGAATGGATTAGAGAATATAAGATTTCACTTTACACCGGATTTAATAGATATAGAAGTAGAAAGTGAGCCTATTATAAGTGATGACCCTTTCTTTGTTTTGGGAGATTTCCCACTCGGAGGAAAAGAGTTTAAGGTTCCACAGTTAGCACAAACATAATGGAGGTTTTTTATCTAAAACAGTCAAGAAAAATTCTACTTAAATCTTGTTTTTGATTTAAGTGGAAGGGGTCACAGCGCCAGTTTGTTTCATATTATAGTGTGTGATATGATAAATAGAAACAATAAAAATCGTGGGGGTGTTATGTGTGTCAGTAAATAACAATGACTTAAAACTTAATTTATCCAGTGAAGAGAAAAGAAGACTTTTAGATGATATAAAGTTTTATTTTGAAGAAGAAA
>JADQBV010000213.1 GCA_016278415.1 Halanaerobiales bacterium | reverse complement strand
GTAATCACAAATATGATACAGGTGACTATCATAAGATAGATGAAATGTTTGGTGACAATCGAGTTTTCGCTGAACTAGTTAAGGAAGCAGAAAAAATGGGAATTTCCATTATACTGGATGGGGTGTTTAGCCATACTGGGAATGACAGCATATATTTCAATCAATATGGCAGTTATGACTCTACTGGTGCCTATCAATCCAAAGATTCACCTTATTATGATTGGTATAGTTTTAATAATTATCCGGATGAATATGAATCATGGTGGGGGATTAGTGATTTACCTAATGTAAATGAATTAGAGTCAAGCTATCAGGATTTTATTATCAATGATGAAAATAGTGTAGTAAATTACTGGATGAATATAGGGGTAAAAGGATGGCGGCTAGATGTTGCTGATGAACTTCCTGCCCAATTTATAAAAAACTTTAAAAAAGAGATGCGAGAAAATGATAGTGATTCCATTTTGATTGGAGAGGTCTGGGAAGATGCCTCTAATAAGTCTAGTTATGACAAACGTCGTGAATATTTTCTGGGTGAAGAGTTAGATTCTGTTACCAATTATACCTTTAGGAATATATTAATAGATTTCATATTAGGTAAAATATCAAGTGAGAAAGTACATAATTCACTGATGACAATGGCAGAAAATTATCCGCTTTTTAATATGTATTCCTCCTTAAATCTTCTGGGAACACATGATGTTCCTCGTATATTAACAGAACTTAGTAGGAATCTTAATGATAACCCTATAGATGATAAAAGTATTAAAGATTTGGCTGTAAAGAGACTTAAGTTATTAAGTCTATGGCAGATGAGTTTTCCAGGTGTACCCTGTATTTACTATGGAGATGAGGCTGGTTTAGAAGGTGAAGCTGATCCAGATAATAGAAGGACATACCCATGGGGCAGGGAAAATCAGGAGATATTAAATTGGTATAAGAAGATAACTAAACTACGTAATGAATACGATATTTTTAAAACTGGAGAATGGCACTCTTTTCATTATAATAAAGATATATACGGTTTTCTAAGGACAATAAAGAATAATAAAGATGTTTTCCAACAGGAAAAAAATAATAATACTGCAGTTGTTTTACTTAATAAGAGTGTTAATAAATCATATGATTTAAAAATTGATTTTAAAGAATTCTTTAATGAGACTAAGAAGGATATTCAGAGTGTTTATGATTATCTTCTAGATGAAGAGTTGGCTTTATCAGATCAACCAGAAAGAATAACGTTAAAGCCATTAACTTGTAAGATATATATTGAAAAGAAATAAGAGACATCTCCACATTAGTTGGTAGAAAAGATGTTCGACCCTTTACTATGGAGAAGAACCATAAATGAAAATAAAGGAATGGTGATGATTAATGGGTAAATCAAAAATAAAGGTTGATTTATTTAGTGATACTGGTACAAGACCGTCTCAAGAAATGAGAGAATTTATGGCCAGTGCTGAAGTGGGAGACGAACAATTATTTGAGGACCCTAGTGTAAATAAATTAAATAAGATGGTTGCTGATTTATTAGGGAAAGAAGAAGCAGTTTATCTACCTTCTGGTTTAATGGCAAATCAAATTTCTTATGCTGTCCATTGTCGCCCAGGGGATGAGATAATAATGGACAAGACTGCTCATCCTATTCATTTTGAAGGAGGAGCTATTGCTATCATTAGTGGTGCTTCTATAAAACCATTAGATGGTAAGAATGGTGTGTTTACTGCTGAACAAGTTGATGATGCTATTCGCACAAAGGACTATCATGACCCACAATCTAGAGTTGTTTCAATCGAGCAGACATCTAATATTGGTGGTGGGGTGATATGGCCTATTGAAACTATTAGAGAAGTCTGTCAGCGAGCAAAAGAGTCTGACCTGGCAACACATATGGATGGGGCACGTCTGCTTAATGCAGTTGCAGCTACAGGTATAAGTGCTGCTGAATATGCAGAGGGGTTTGACTCTGTCTGGATTGATCTCAGTAAGGGGCTAGGGGCACCTGTGGGTTCAGTTCTGGCAGGCTCCAGTGACTTTATTAATAAAGCTAGGTATTGGAAACAGCGTCTCGGTGGTGCCATGAGACAGGCCGGTATAATCGCAGCAGGAGGTATCTATGCCCTTGAAAACAATCTTGAGAGATTAAAAGAGGATAATGATAATGCTAAGTATTTAGCTAAATCACTCGCTAAATACCCTCAGATAGAATTAAATCTTTCTACAGTGCAGACAAATATTATAATTTTTAGAACTAAAGGTATTACTGCGGAGCAATTTTCTGATAAGTTATTACAGAGAGGTATTAGATTTACTGTTATGGGTAAGGACCTAATGAGGGCAGTAACCCACCTTGATGTTAGCAGAGAGGATCTAGAGTATGTTATTAGGATTGTAGATGAGATTTTAAATTAAAGATAGAGAAGCTTAATGATAAATATTAATGATTTTATTTATCATTAAGCTGGTTTTGTTTTGAACCCTACTTAGTTCTTAATATATTTCTATGGTTGTGAAACATATAAGGCTTTTAAGGTATTGCCCGGTGAACCGTATCATTTGTGATGCATAAAACAATGGGGACCCCTGGATCCTCTTGCTTCATTTCCATATTGAAGATTAAGAATTATTTTTAAAGAGAGTATTATTTTACTGTAAATTTAATGACTTACATCCTTGTACTTTTGCTTAATTAATTCAAAATTATCCATTAATCTTTGATCATTGGGAGTAATTTCTATTGCAGTTTGGGCAAAATATAAAGATCTTTCATACAGACCAAGATTATAGCTGCTTATAGCCCCTAAGTCATATATGGTATGGTCCCAGGATGAAGCTTCGTTTATATATGATACAGGTCGTTCCTTTATTTTTAAGGCCGTTTCTGCCATATGATACACTTTCGGCCAGTCTCTTTCTGCATAGGCAAGCTGTGCCATCTCTACATATGGTTCTCGAAGATGAGGTGCTTCAGCTATAGCCCTGTATAGCCAGTTGGTAGATTTACTAAAGTCATTTCTAGCTTTATAGGCCCTGGCGATAAATCTCATCGAGGCTGAGCGTTCATCTTTCCAGTGAGCACTCGGCATTTCTAAATGTTTCTTTAGTGTTTTAATGCATTTGTCCCACATACCATAATACATATATTCTCGCCCAAGGTAATGCATGTTTCTATCATCATTCGGGGCTTCTTTGACAGCTAACTCTAAAAGCGGGAGATACTGTCCTCTAGATTTTGAAGGATCTGGATAATGATTTAATTGAATTTTTTCCTCCCATGTATATATATCTGCTTCTTTACCGTAATATTTTAATACTTCATGTACTGGATGAACCCATCTAAAAGATTGCCTCTGATGGATTTTTTCATACCAGAAGGTAACACCTGGTGAACCATCTGGGTTAAAACTCCAGGTATACATATATTTAAGGCGGGTTGTCTGTGGGGTCCATGCTTTTTCTAAAAGGTCTCTCCAACCAGGCTCTAATACCTCATCCAAATCCGTACATACACAAATATCTACACCTTCTGGTACAAAATTTAATGAGATATTTCTTGCCACATCAAAGCGCCAGGGATTTAAATTTATTTTATTTACAATTGCTCCCCTATTTTTAAGCATCTTAACCGTATTGTCAGATGATCCTGTGTCTGTTATATAGATCTCATCTGCTTCATCCATTGAATTCATCCAACGGTCAACAAAATGTTCCTCATCTTTGCAAATCGCATATACTACAACTTTATATTTATTCATACAGAATACCCTCTTTTTTTGCCTGTGTAATTATATTTTTTTTACAATTATTAAAAGCATCATCCCAGGCAGATGAATTATAGTGGTAATCAATTATTTTATTAGTTTTTTTCTCAGCCTCTAGTATTGAGAAATATGCTTCGGTATTTCTTCCAAGTTGACTAAGGTACTTTGCTTTTTCTACATACAGTTCTCTTCTTTTCGGCATATGAAATATAGCATTATTTAAGCTAAG
>JADQBV010000219.1 GCA_016278415.1 Halanaerobiales bacterium | reverse complement strand
GTTCAAATCCCATCGCCTTCGCCATTTTGGTGAGATAGCTCAGTCGGTAGAGCAGTGGACTGAAAATCCACGTGTCGACAGTTCGATTCTGTCTCTCACCACCATTTTTTGCGGGAATAGCTCAGTGGTAGAGCATCACGTTGCCAACGTGAGGGTCGCGAGTTCAAATCTCGTTTCCCGCTCCATTATTTATTCCTGTATTAGATAACAGCAGTTTCCTGAATTGTAGTCAGGGGAATGTTGTTTTTTTAGTTATAGAACATAGAAGTACCATACATAAAAACAGAAGTATTATACATAAAATATGAAAAAAGTTATTAAAAATTATGTTAAAATGATATCCGATAATTAAATAGTTGTTACTAAAAACTAATATAAATTGAAATGGGGAATTTAAATGTCTAATCTTTTATCACCTTTAAGAATCAAGAATCTGGAATTACCTAATCGAATTGTAATGCCACCACTGGCAAACGGTTTAGCTGACGATGAAGGATTTATGGAAACTGAGTTAATTGAACATTATCTGGGTAGACCGGGAGTAGGTTTGATTATTGTAGAACATAGTTATATTAATCCTCGGGGTAAAGCACATAAAAAACAATTAGGAATATTTTCAGATGAACATATAGCAGGATTAAAAAAAATGGTTACATCTATTCATGAAGCAGGGAATAAAGTAGGTATTCAGATAACACATGCAGGTAGTAGTACAACGGAGGATGTTATTGGTACTACCCCTTTAGCACCTTCTGCAGTAAAACATCCAGGACGCAAGGATGATGTTGTACCTGAGGAATTGACTATCGAACAAATAAATCAGATTAAGGATGATTTTGTACAGGCAGCACTCAGGGCTAAAAAAGCAGGTTTTGATATGGTAGAAATACACGGTGCTCATGGTTATTTACTTAATCAATTCATATCACCACTTAGCAATCAAAGGGAAGATCATTATGGGGGTTCTTTGGAAAATAGAATTAAATTTCCTCTAGAAGTAGTTAAGGCTGTTCGTAATGCTGTAGGTCAGGAATACCCATTATTTTACCGTTTGGGCTCAGATGATTATTTAGAGGGTGGTCTAACTGTAGATGATGGAATAAAGATAGCACCAGAATTAGCTAAAGCTGGTGTAGATGTAATTGATCTGACTGGTGGATTAAGAGGTTATAGTCCGGCTGGTAATGATCAAGGATTTTTCCTTTATTTATCAAAGGCTATCAAACCAGTTACAGATGCCACAATACTGGTTACCGGTGGAATTAAAACCCCAGAGTTTGCAAATAAGGCAGTTGAAGAGAATGACACTGATCTTGTAGGTGTTGGAAGGGCTTTGTTAAAAGACAAATTATGGGCTAAAAAGGCCATTGAATCTCTTAATGACAAACATTAATGAATAAATAAATGGTATATAATGAAATAAGAGTATAGGGGAATAGCTCAGTGGTAGAGCATCACGTTGCCAACGTGAGGGTCGGGAGTTCAAATCTCGTTTCCCGCTCCACTATTTATATATTTTTAAACAGGAAGCAATTTAATCCTTCGGGGTTAATTGCTCTTTTTTTGTGTCTATATGCTGTATTTTTATGGTACAAATATATGATAAATTTTTTATAACTATGAAATCCTTGCAGGAGTTTTTGTCATCTTTATGGAATAGCAAGTTAAGATTTGTTTTCCTGATAAGGAGGCGAGTATTATAAGAATCAAGACAATAATAACTACAATAGCTATTTTTGTTATATTTTCTGTACTTATATTAGTATTAAGAGACAGGGTTAATACTGTAGAAATTACAAGTTCTGGAGATTTTCTTTATTTACAACGGAGACTATGGATGGATGATGTAGGGGTAGATATGAAGAAATACTGTGTCTATTCTTATGATATAGGTAGGGGTATTTCAGAAATCTTCCTTCAGCTTGACGGAGAAATCGATAGGATAGATTATATCTTTAATAGAGATATACTTGCTATTAATTTTATGAAGAGGATGGGTAAGTATACCAGGGTAAGAACTTTTTCACCCTATATTTATTTAGTTATGAAATCAAACGGAAGAATAATTAGAAGCATTGATCATGCTGAATATATCTCTTTAACTGATGATTATCTAATTTATAGAGATACTCTAGATAATCGCTTATATATTATGGCATTAGGTGACTATCAAAAGTCTGAGTTAAATTTGGGTAAACCGTATAATGATGAGCGCTATTCATTTGCTTCTATAGATGGTCATTTATATTATATAGACAATTTCAGATCAGGTTTGTTTTATCGGGATAGCATGTATTCTGGAGAGGAATTATTGTTTATAATCGAGAGTAACTGGAAGGATTTTTCCTATTTATCAGAACATGAATTCATTTATACATCTCCAGTAGATGGGGTATGGCAAATACATAAAATTGATATTGAAGATAATATTATTACTCAAATTACGGATAGTGAAAATTCATGTTTTAATCCCTCTGTTTCATTGGATGGTAGAAGGATATTATTTGATAGTCTTTATGGTCCGGAGAGGGAAATGCAGTTATATAAACATAAAACCATTTTATCCATAAATATTGATGGTACCGATATGCGAGAAGTATTGAATACATATAATGTAACAGAGTTCTATCCAATCTGGATTAAATAATAGAAGGTAGGTGATGATAATGTCAAATAGATTTTTATATTTAGGCACTTTTTTTCTGTTAATTATAGTGGTGGTACTCTTTAAACCAGTATCACAGTTATTTTATATTGATGCATTTGAAGAGGTTGAGGTAAATGAGTTTGGTGATTTTATCTACCTACAAGAATTATTACCCTCTCATTCGAACTATCAGATGATGAGGAACTATAAGCCTGTCTCGATTATGACCTATGATATCGATAGTCAACGTTCATGGGAACTGTTGGAATTGGAACACAGTGTAAAGAAAATCGATTATGATCGGAGTAATAATTATCTGGCTGTTGAAGTACGGGTAAAAAATGAATCGGTACCCCCATATCGATTTACATCAAGTCCAATGGTTGTTATTATCGACCTTAATAGGGAAGCTATTATCAAAAAAATAACTTTTTCTGAACTACTGATAATAGAAGATGGTCTGATAGCATTTGAAAATGGTGATAGTAAATACCTTATGGATATAGATAAGAATAATACATATATAAATAAAGGTAAAAGAGAAGAATTGCCTCTTAGTGAAAAATATCATGATTACATACTTTTAGATATTAGTGATAGAATTCTTTATATTGACGAGGATTATAATAGTGAGTTAAGCTTGATGAGCAAAAATACAGTAAATTCACCTGGAGAGCTTATAACTGGCGAAGAACTTATAGATGATGAGGAAGTATCTTGGAACTATGTTGAACTGTTTTCTGAAGACAAATTATTAATAATAGATAGAGATAGTACCATGGACTATACTGATACTGGTTTTGAATATACTTATTATACTAATTTCTATATATTTAATATACTTGATAAATCAGCCACAGATTTATTTGATGTTAATAGTAAATGTGGAAATACTAGTGTATCTACAGATGGGAAGAGGATACTATATGAAATATTCACCAAAAACTCTTATAACAGGGTTGACATGAATATCCATTTAATTAACATTGATGGTAGTGGAGGAACTGTTTTGCTTAATTCTGAAGATATGGATGAATATAGTCCTATATGGGTTAGATGATGAACTGGGTTTAGTGGTAATAAACTCCACTCTTGAAGAAGAGAATGGAATTGATTTGGTTAGTAGAGCTATGTTACATATAAGTTCTAATTTGATATCTTAAATTCTTTAACATAATAGTATATAGATTTTGTAATATTACATGTGGTTTTTATCAAAAAGACCTTGACACAACTAGGGCATAATGCTATAATATTACTTGTCGCAAGGACATTTAGACTCTCTCTTGCATATAATTTAAATATGGCGGCATAGCCAAGTGGTAAGGCAGAGGACTGCAAATCCTTTATTCTC
>JADQBV010000163.1 GCA_016278415.1 Halanaerobiales bacterium | reverse complement strand
GATGCCCCTGTACTTGCTAGAGCAGATATTGGAATGGCTATGGGTGGGCTGGGCTCAGATGCTGCAATTGAAGCTGCAGATATTGTGCTTATGACAGATGAACCATCTAAGATAACTTCTGCGATTAAGATTGCCAAAAGAACCAGGAGTATTGTCTACCAAAATATAGTCTTCGCATTAGGTGTAAAATTAACATTTCTTATATTAGGAGCATTTGGAGTGGCTTCAATGTGGGAAGCAGTCTTTGCAGACATGGGAGTTGCCATACTTGCAATTCTTAACGCTATGAGAGTACTGAATACAAACAATATATAGCATTTATATTGTAAATGGTAAATTGTATTAAAAATAAATAATTGTATCTTGTTTAAAAAATGTATATTTTTTGCAGGAGTTTTACAAGAATTAGTGAAATATAATTTAGAACTAAAAAAATTATTAAAAATTATATAAATCAGGGCAAAGTTACTTAAAGGTAATTACGCAAAGCTATGAATCTAAGGTCTTACACTAGGCTATGATTGTCAAGCTGCATTATATTTGTATTAAAAGCCCTTATTTTTGCGGCTTTTTTTATTATTTAGAGGTCTTTTTTTAAGTATCTTTATTCTAAATTGATCCAAATGCAAAAATTTGTAGGAGTGGTAGAAATGATAAGTCTAAATCAAAGTCTGAATGATTGTGCACCTAATAATAATCATAGTTTTGAATTACTCTTAAAAAAATTTCATTTTATACTAGCACATACTGATATTGATTTACGATATACCTGGGTTTTTAACTCAATTCCTGATATTGAAATACCTTCAAATAAACATTTAGGATTGCGTGATGATGAAATAGGGTCCTCAGATGGTTTTATACATTTAATGGATCTAAAAAAGCATGTACTTGAATCAGGAAAAGGTGAAGCAGAAGAAATATGGTTTAATTATGGGGAGCAAACTAGAATCTTCAAGATTCAAGTAGAACCAATGAAAAATAACGAAGGAGATATAATTGGTGTTATGACTGCTGGTCTAGAAATTACTGAATATAAAGAAGTACAATCTGAACTAATACATAATAATAAACTTACTGCAATTGGTGGATTAGCAGCTGGTATTATCCATGAATTTAAAAATATACTTGCAAATATAATGGGTAATATACAGGTTATAGTACTGAAAAATAAGAATTTAAATTTTGATAAGGAATTAACATCAAGATTAGAAGTAATTAAAGAACAAAGTATTAAGGCAAATGAAATGATTTCAAGTGTTTTGGCAATAAGTAGATATGAAAAACCTAATAAACACAAGGTAGATATACGCAAAATAATAGCCAACATTATTAGATTACAGGAAATACATTTAGAATTAGAAAGTATAGAGGTGACGAAGGATTATTCTGATGTTCCTGAAGTATATGTAGATCCAAACCAACTAGAAGAAGTTTTTTTAAATATAATTATAAATGCCAGGTATGCTATGAAAGATAATGAAAGTGGTAGAATTGATATCTCAGTAAAAGAAGAGAAATGTTTTCTTTTAATTAAATTTAGAGATAATGGTTGCGGAATAGATGAGAAAATTCAAAATAATATATTCAAGGCATATTTCACAACGAAATCTTCTGATAATAATGATGGTGTTGAAGGAACTGGCTTAGGATTATCTTTAACAAAAAAAATTATCGAAAATCATAATGGAAGTATCTCTGTGGAGAGTAGTAAAGGTAAAGGCACAGTATTTATAATTAAATTACCAATCCAACCGTTTTAGTTGCAAGTTGCTTGAATGAATCACATGTCCCTTATTATTAGTTTTTATTTTTAGAAGGGGTAATAATTATATAGGACTTATTAAAACTTTAATATATAATTGCAAATCAGAGTGATGGTTAGCAAAACTTGATGAATCTGCTATAGTGTAGATAACAAAGAGGGCCTATGATTGTACAAAACAAAAAGAAGGATATAGTCGCTTATTGTAGAAATTAATATAATGTAATCATGAAATTATACTTAAATGGTAAATGAATTAGTATATAATACATATTTTTTATTCATAGGAGGATACATTGTTATGTTGAGACTTTCATTATGGGAAATATTAATAGCGATACCGGAGGCAATTATATTTATTTTCGGTGTTTATATATTATCTAACACTATCTTAAATAAAAAGAAAATATTTATTTCAGGAATATTAGGTGGTATATTAGTTTATTTCATTCGTTTATTACCAATTTATTTGGGAGTAAATATATTACTGTTTTTTGTGGTACTAGCAATGATATTAGTAAGCTATAATAATATAAATATTGTTAAAGTGATACCAGCATTATTAATATTATTAATTACTCGTTTAGTTACTGAAGCATTTTTAATTATATTATTAACTAATTTATTTAATATATCTATAGAATCTTTTATCGATAATATTTTACTAAAAACCCTGTATGGGATACCGTCTTTATTATTATTTTCATTGATAATATATTTGATATATAAATCAAAATATAATCCAGATGAAGGTGATATTACTTGATTTCATTAGAAAAAATGTCAAATAATATATCAAAACAGATATCAACACATTTACAATTATCTAAAGATAAAGAAGCGGTAATTGCTTATGGGGCATTTAGTTTAATCCATACATTCTGGTCTACTATTTTTGTTGATAGTATTTGGCTTATTATTTAACTCTTTATTAGAAATATTACTTATATCCATAATAGCTGCCTTATTAAGGCAGTTTACTGGAGGTGTACATGCCTCGTCCCCAGGCCGGTGTTCTACTATTACAGTTATAACTTTTGGTGTTTTGTCACTGTTTGTGAAAAATATTACTTTAGGCCCATTTACTATAGTTTGCTATCAGTTAATAACCACAACCATTATGTTAGCTATTCTTTATAAAAATTGCCCAGTAGACACCCCTAATAAACCAATTAGTAATGAAAGCCATAAGAAGATATTAAGAAAAAAGTCCTTAGTATTTATAATATTTGTTTATATAGCAATGGCAATTTTATGGTATTTATTTATTTATAATAATCAGCAAATATTATATCTTATTATGTCTATTCAAACAGGTCTTTTGTGGCAGTCTTTTATGTTAACACAACTTGGAAAAAGTACTATACATAAATTAGATTCTTTTCTTAAAAAAATAATTTAGTAAGGGAGGTGAATCGAATATGAAGAAGAAAGTATTCAAATTATTTCTTATATTAGGTGCAGCCATATTTACCCTTATTGCCACTACAGTGTCTGCAGGTGCATGTTGGTGGTGGGCATATCAGCCAGAGGAACCAGAATCTTTAAGAAAATAGTAACAAGTGGAGGTTGGAGCGTATTCTGACCTCCTAAGCTAATGATTAGGAGGTGATACCTAAGATGCAGGGTTTAAAAGTAGATAGACAAGTTAGGATAAATCAAATTTTAGCTATAATTAAATTGTTTGTTATATTAATATTTTCTGTTGTTCTCTATACAGAATATTTGAATTCGATGAAACTGAATATAACTAGATATGGTACATATTTTGATATAGTCCCAATAACTATTTTTACTCTTATCTTAGTTGTAGTCTATCAATTATGGTTGGTGTTTTTTAAGTCAGCTAGTCAATATTCTGATAGCAAGAAACAAAAGATATATAAATTGAGTGAAATAGTTATTTTTATGACTATATTTTCTGGGCTAATAATATATTTTCCTGATGTGTATCAATATAAGTTATTATTTTTATTTATAATTACTACTTCAACTATTGAGTTTGGATTGATTTATGGGTTTGTTCTATCATTAATTTCTTCTGTTGTTGTATTAGCTAGTGATTTTTTTAATAATCCTGATTTACTAATTAACGAAACCCTCCAGAATGACCTGGTATTAGTTGGTGTTTTTATTCTAATGTCCTGGTTAATAGGTTACTATGAGAAAATCGAAAGAGAACACAGGGAACAAATTACTTTATTAGCAATTAAAGATGGTCTTACAGACCTATATAACCATAGATAT
>JADQBV010000221.1 GCA_016278415.1 Halanaerobiales bacterium | reverse complement strand
AGATGAGCAACACAGGCGTAAAGGCGTATTTCGGGAACTGTATAAATATGTTGAAAACTTAGTTGAGAAAGGCCCGGCTGTTTGTGGAATACGTTTATATGTAGAGAAGAATAATAAAAGCGCACAGGGTACATATCAGAAAATGGGAATGCGAGAAACCCACTATATTTTATATGAAATAGAAAAGTAAGAATTAACATTTAAAGATTATATCCATTGGTAATATGCCCAGATATTTTGAGGCCTAATCGAATATGGTTATAATTAAGCCAACCTAGCGCCAGTTAAATAAAGGGTTTAGTGCTATTTAACTGAAGGAAGGATACAGAAACTATTCATTTAAGATATTAAGAGGAGAATCCATTATGGAGACTCCTCTTTTGAATCTTACTCAGCTAATTCCTGTTTTCCAGTTATTTTACTATCATCGTCCATACTGAAGGTAGACTTAGCCTCCTCTGTAGTAAAGAAAAGGTTTCCTTCTACTGTGGTATCTACTAGTTCGAAGTCGTTAGCTGCAACATATAGGTCTCCTTTGAAAGTACCATGTTGAATGCTAGCTTTTGGGCTGTTTATGGTGAGTTTTGGTGCGGTTAAAGTAAATCTATTAGTAACATTACGGTTTTCATCCTGTGTATATAATGCGACTTTTCTCTGTATAATTTCATTACCATTTTCATCTTTCTTACCATTTGTATATTTGCCATCAAGTACAATATCTTCTTCAATAGTAATATCTTCTACTAAACAAATAATCCAGGTCCCTTCGTCACTTATAGCATCTTTAAAATCAGCTTCATTATCTACTATAGAAGCTGTTGTTACAACATCTGGCTCTGCCTCTGGTGGTGTGGCTTGTGGTGTTTGTTGTGGTGGCGTATCCTCCCTGGCACATCCTGCAAAAATAACCACAAATACTAAAATAAAAGTAAATAGTAATGCCTTAATTCTCATATAGAACACTCTCCTTGTATTTGTATAGTTTGTTTGATAATAAGTAATATATGTAGGCTCCTCATATACAGTATTCTCAAGGGAGTTAAATTTAATACATTTTGATTCCTTTTATTTTTTTGAAAGTATAGTATAATTATATTATATAGTAAATAGTAATAGCAGTAAATGGTATTTTTTCTTTAGGCAAGTCGATTGAAAAAAATAACAATAAATGTTATAATTTTGTTATATTTAGAGTGCTCTATTATTTTTCTATAAATCTTTTAATAACTACAATTTGATACTTACTATTTAATTAAATTACTAGTAATTAATATTTAATTGAATACAGGGGGTGAAAATGTGACTTTTTTTAAAAAAATTTTTAATAAGGAAAAAAAAGAAAAGATAATAGCAAGGAATCCCTTTAATTTACAAATAGATGATATTGTAGATTATGATTTGGTTGAGTATCAGGTAATAGGGAAAATTATATATAATGAAGAGGGTTATACATGGTATGATTACCATTTGTTCGACAGTAAAGATCACCTATGGCTTTATGCAGAGGACGATGATGAAGTTAGATTGGGATTATTTAAGAAGTTAAGTGCTGATCATAAATTATATGGTATACTACAGGAGGGGAATCCACCGGTTATCGAGTATGAAGGTATAAATTATTCTTTGATTGAGGAAGGTAGTGCTACTATCAAGGTTGAAGGAAAAGTTGGTGCAAGAGATGATCAAAGGGTCAGATATTGGGATTACGAAACAGGGAATGGTAATCAAATATCTGTTGAAAAGTGGGGAAATGAATTGGAAATAAGTGTTGGTAATGAAGTGAAAGAGAGTTTATTAGAGTTTTACCCTGCCAGATAGGGCTACCTTACGAAAAAAAATAATTTTTCTGGGATTACAGTAATCAAGTATAATAATTAAGTGGAGTATATATAGTTATTATTAAAATAAGGAGGCGTTTATAAATGGGTTTTTTTGATAGGATGAAGACATTAGTCAAAGGTAAGGCTAACGAGACTATGGATAAATTGGAAGATAAAAATATTGAGGCTATTGTTAAAGAGGAAATTCGTAAAATGAAGGCAGAATTCAGGGAAGCGAAGAGTGCAGTGGCTAAATCTATTACTTTGGTAAAAGAGGCTGAAACAAAAACTAATAAAGCAAAGGAAGAACTAGAGCACTGGTCTAGCAGGGCTAAACAGGCTCTGGAAGCTGGTAATGATGAACTGGCCAGAAAAGCAATAGAGAAAAAACAGGAAGCTGAAAAAGATTATAATAAATATCAGGGGCAGGTAGTTGAGAGACGTAGGATTGCAGATATACACAAGTCAAAGGTAAAGGAATTGCAGGATAGAATTGAAGAAGCTGAAGATAGACAGGATGAATTAATTGCTGCTGCAGAGTCTGCTAGAGCTACTAAAGAAATTAATGAAACAATGAGTGGCTTAGGTAAGGAAAATGCTAGCGATAATTTAGATAGATTGGGAAAGAGGGTTTCCAGAATGGAAGCAGAGGCTCAGGCTAGTGATGAACTATATGAAGATTTGAAACAGGATGATCTTGAGGCACAGTTTGATGAACTAGAAAACAAGGATTCTGTGGATGATGAATTGGCAAAATTAAAGGCTGAAATAAATAAAAATGAGTAATTTGATTTACACAAAGCAGTCATTTACGGAGCTTGAGTTCAAATTATTTTTTGCTTCTGATTTAGATTACGGTTTTAATGTCTTAAAGAATAAGATGATAGAATGGCAAGATGTCAAATTGGAATTTTCCATAATAGGGTCAAGCCATTTTGTTAAAATTAATACAGGTAATAACAATAGAGTAATTGAGTTAATAGCTTGTGTTCAGTCAGAGGATATTATTGCAAAAAATATTATTGAACAAGAAAAATTAACAAGATATATTGAATATAAGTGTAATAAGGAAATTTCTCCAGATTATTTGTATTGTTTTTATACTGAATTAATTGAAGACCGTGTTGAGAACCATCGGGAGTTTAAAAACAGATATATTGATAATGTTAGTGATATATATCTTGAATATATTTTCCCGTCATCTGAGGGTCTTGCTATAACAAGCATTGAAATTTATCAAAATATCGATAGATTATACTGGGTAACTTATCACAGCTATCCAGAAGAAAAAAAGATTATTAAAACACGAAGTGTAATTGAAGGGAGGAGTGGTAAGTAATGAGCGGAAAAGATGTTTTTATTACTCTTGGAGTTTTACTTATAATAATTACTATTGCCGGAAGCTCATTTTCTGGTGGTGGTCCTGATATTGTAAAGGCTGTTGACGAAAAGTTTCCATTAAAATCAACGGAGGGAAGTATTAGAGTGTATAATTCTAGTGATGATATTAATACCACAGTAAACAGTATTGACTCAATCAAGGAACCATATGATCAAAAAATTGATCAGCAAGGGAAAGCTGTTTTATTATATGACGAAGCGGTTGTGGTTGTTGAAGATAAAGACGGTAATACAGAGATAGAAGTGATAAAAGATCATCAAACTGCATATAACCGTCATCGAAATACATTGATATTTTTTTGGGGCAATAACCTTTATAGTAATGGTAGGATTCGAACACCTCGTAGTATAAGAAATGGTAGTATTGGTTCTTCCCCAACACGTGGTGGAGGCTTTGGATTTGGAAAGTAAATAAAAAATAAAACCTCAAAATTTGTAGCTAATAAAATACAAGGAGAAAAGATATGGAAACTCAAAAGGCCAAAAAATTTACTAGCATAATTCCCTTATTAACTTGTGCTTTTGTTGTAGCTATTGCTTCAATAGTATATGAGCTTATAATTGGCGGTATCTCATCATATTTATTAGGTAATAGTGTATATCAGTTCTCTATTACAATAGGCTTATTTATGACTTCAATGGGTCTTGGCTCTTTCTTTTCAAAGTATATTGATGAAGATTTAATGATGAAATTTATGCTTATTGAGATAGTTTTAGCATTAATTGGTGGCACATGTGGTTTTATTCTGTTTTACAGTTATGCAGTTATGGATATTTATGTTCCGGTAATGTTCTTGCTGATAGTAGTAA
>JADQBV010000185.1 GCA_016278415.1 Halanaerobiales bacterium | reverse complement strand
ACGGCCTCGATGGCCTAGTGCTGGCCCGACCTTGCGTCTAAAATGAAGGGGCAGTGAAACAAAATTTTGTTAACCAGCTTCTTGCAATCAGTCCGTGACTGGAGACTTTTTAAATTCCTTCAGCTAAATAGCAAAATAACTGGGTATATTACCAACGGTATAGAGATGATCCTTAAAATATTGTTACCTATTATTTGTAATTGACATTATATTAAAAATCGTATACTCTAATTAGGCTAATTACGTGGTGGCCATGGGCCGTAATATTGAAAATATTGACATTCAATACCACCATTATAAAGTTTTCTTCTTTTACTGGCCTTCTTATTAAATAGAGATTCAAAATCTTTATTTGAAGTTAGAATATAATATGACCATGTATCAAGTGCTAATAGCTTCTCTCCCATGAGTCTATATAAATCTTCGACCTCTTCTTCATTACCTAGTCTTTCTCCATATGGGGGATTCGTTATTATATAACCATACTTACGACTTGTTTGGAAATCTGAAAATGAAGCAGTTTGAAAATGTACTTCATTCTCAACACCTGCTCTGTTTGCATGATGCCTGGCAATCCCTATAACATTATCATCTATATCACTTCCCATAATCATACGGGGTTCTACATCAGTCCTTATCTTACTTTCAGCCTCTTCGCGAGCATCCTTCCATATTTTATCATCAATCTGAGGCCAGGTTTCTGAAATAAAACTACGTTTTAAACCTGGTGCAATATTTTTCCCCATCAATGCTGTTTCTATGGGTATAGTTCCTGAACCACAAAAGGGGTCAATTAATATTCTATCCTTATCCCAGCGACTTAAATATACCATAGCTGCTGCCAGTGTTTCCTGTAAAGGTGCGTATGTGCTAAGGTCTCTATATCCCCTCTTATGTAGTCCATCTCCACTTGTATCTATGGTAAGTGTAGCCCTATCTTTATAAAATGCTACCTGAATAGGATATAGGGGACCATCTTCATCAAACCATGTTTTATTGTATTTTTCTTTCATTTTATCAACAATAGCCTTTTTTACAATAGATTGGCAAGTCGGTACACTATGTAGAATGGAATCAACGGATTTACCACTAACAGGAAATTCAGCATCTACTGGAAGCCAACTTTCCCACGGCAACTCTCGTGTCTTTTCATATAGATCATCAAAATCCGTCGCGTGAAACTCACCTATTTTAAGTAATACACGTTCCGCACAACGTAACCATAAATTATTCCTGGCAATTCCAGATAAGTCTGTTTTAAAACAAACCTGTCCATTTTCTACCCGAGTAATTTGATAGCCTAATTTATGTACTTCTCTTTTTACAATTGACTCTAAGCCAAAAGTGGTCGTTGCTATTAATTCTATTTCTTTATTATCTAACAAGTTAAAACTCCTCTCATTTATTTGTAATTTACTTATGTAATTATTAGTTCAACAAAACAAATTTTATATTAATTCACTAAAAAATGCAACTAAACATAATATAAAGAAGAATACATATTGAAAGTAAAAATTTAATAAACACACAAATGCTGGAGGTAAATATTAATGTTTACATACTTTTTAGTAGCTTTTGTTGCTTTTTTTTGTGAATCCATTGACTCATCTCTAGGGATGGGTTATGGGACTTTATTAACACCTATTCTTTTATTAATGGGTTACCAACCATTGGAAGTAATCCCACTTATTTTATTTTCTGAATTTATAACCGGAATCTTAGCAGCAGCATTACACCATAAAAAAGGTAATGTAAATCTACAAACCGGTTCTCGAGAATTTAAGACAGCCACAGTCCTTATGGTTTGTGGTATTGTAGGAACTATTATAGCATCATATGTAGCATTCTCTATAAATACAAATATTATTAAGTCATATATAGCCATTCTATTAATATGTATTGGCTTTACATCCTACATAACCTTAAACAAAAAATATCGATTTTCATGGAATAAAATATTTGCACTTGGTCTTTTAGCATCTTTTAACAAAGGTATCAGTGGAGGGGGATATGGACCGGTTATTACTGGTGGTCAAATGTTATCTGGTTTGGATAGTAAAAAAGCCATCGGTATAACTTCACTTACAGAGGGTTTTACATGTTTAGTTGGAGTAATAACCTTTGTTGTACTAAATGGAATAAATATTGACATATTTTTAGGTATATCATTACTATCTGGTGCAATAATGTCAATACCAGTTGCAGTTAACATAATAAGCATAATTGATGAGAAAAAATTAAGAAGTTATTTATCTATAGCTATGATTATTCTAGGTTTAGTAAATATATTAATTCTAGTACAGCCAATAAGTATTATACTAAACTATCCCTTTTTCCCATTATTTTTAATTATCATGATAGTCCTTAAATTGTGGGGCAAAAGGAATAAAAAAGAAATTATAAATAACACTACTATTCTAAATGAAGTTAGTGAGGTTGAGTAACTATTTGTGAATCATCTCTATATTAGTTGGTGGAAAACGTCCGAACATTTTGCTATGACGACCTCGACGGTCTAATCTCTACGACCCAAGTCGATTCGGTAGTACTGGCCTCAACAATGCGTTTAAGAAAGAAGAGGGCAGTAAATTAACATTGCGTTACTAAAATGAGATTTTAGAGGCACTTCATTCATGGAAAAGTCTAAACCCCAATTACTCCTTCAATTAAGAAGCGTCATTAATCAGTTAAACAGCAACATTAAACTGCTCATGTATGGTTTGGTTAAATACGTAGTGCCTGTGGTGCAAAATATCTGGGTATATTACTAATTGCTATGGAGAAGAAGCCTACTTGTTAAATTTATGACCTAATACGGAATTGATTAAACTCCCCTTCAACACTATTACTTATAATATTGACATTGTCAACACTGGCCCACCTAGGGCCTTTCTTTAATTGTGATACCATCTGACTAATAGCGACTTTACTTCCACATATTACAGCCTCTACATCACCATTATAGGTGTTTTTTACCCATCCCTTTATGTCTAATTCTTTAGCATTTTTTAATGTAAAAGCCCTAAAACCTACCCCCTGAACTCTACCTGATATAATAAGGTGTTTTTTTATTTCAGCCATGGATATACTATTAAACCCCCTTATTTTCGTAAAGATAGTTTGGTACAGTAAAACTCTCTGCAATAGCCCCTATTATACTTTTTCTGCCAGCCCTTGTATATAATCCACTTAGTTGCTGATTATATGTAAATAAGCCAAGTAAATATCCAAAATTTTCAAACCCTAAATCTTTATCAATATAAGGCATCTCCCGTTGTGGGACCTTTATATATTCCTGGACTATGTAATTACCGTTTATACTTTTATCTAAGATTTCATTCCATGCCTTGGTTTTAAAATCCTTACCAGCATAAACACCTTTACCAGCATATTGATCAAAAGGCTTTAATATCCATCTGTCTTTTTGCTTTCTAATATCCTTCATCAATTCCTTATCTTGAAAATCAACAATTCTAGTATAGGGTATATGATTTTTGATAAAAGTTTTTTCATCTTCATTAAGAAATGAAACCTTATTAAAATCATGCAAAATAGCAAAAAGAACTTTATTATGTATGATCTGTGAAACAAGCCCGCCTACAACACAAACTGCGCCATCACGATAGGCCTCGAGAAAACCAGAAATAAATTCTGCCTCTTCTACTAATCTTATAGTTGTAGCTCGGCGATAAACTAATTTAATTTTCATGTCATTACAATATAAATTACCATCTATATATTTAAGCTCTCGAGGATCACAGATAACTGTTTCATAACCACGTTCAATAAACCTTTTCTGAAATTCCTTAAACTCCGATAAGGTTTCTTCACCTTTGAAATCTACAATGGCAATATTAGGTTTATCATCAACACCACCATTAAACTCACGATAATTATCTAAAATACTATCAATCCAGCTATGGAATAATTCAAATCCCTCTAGTTTATATTCTTTACGTATTTTTTCTAAGATAAGACTTTCGTAAATAACATTTTGGATAACCCTTACTTCATTCATAGCAGAGGCACCATCTGCAT
>JADQBV010000297.1 GCA_016278415.1 Halanaerobiales bacterium | reverse complement strand
ATCTTCATACCATTAAGACTTATCATTAATAAACTTCATTCTAATATTTGAAAATTGATATGTATATTCAACAGATATAGCTCCTTACTAAACACCCCATTTATCTAAGTACTTTACTCTGAAAACCAACCTGTATCTACTGTCCTAAAACTATTAAAATCAGTAAATATCATCTTTGCAATTTTAAGCATGTTATTCACGTCTTCCTCACCAAAAGAATAAGATTACCTACATGAAAGTCACCGCTTAACTCCTCTAGTTTTTACAGTCTTAATGTATAGTTCTTTTTACTTTCATAAATTCCTTTTACAAAATAGCTTTTATTAAAAATTTGAATTAAGAAACTTAAACAAAAACATATTAAGGGATGACTATCATAGTAGATAGTCACCCCTTTTAATATGCATATATGTAGATTAATCATCTATTACATAGTTAAAATTACTTTAAGGAATTTCCCCGCTTTTATTCCGCTTATACCCCTGTCAATGTCTTCCATAGGTAGAACAGTTATAAATTTATGAGGATCCAGTCTGTTAGTTGCTAACATATCGAGAACCTCTTTATGAGTACCTGGATGATAGGAAAAACTTCCTTTTATTTTCAGGGTATCATAATGTATTTTATTTGAGTCAAATTTAAGTGTACTCTTATCTCTGGGAACCCCACCAAAGATATCAATAACTCCATCTTTTTTTATATAATTAACAGCATCCTCTATGGCAGGCGGAGAAGGTGCCGCCACTATTACAACATCAACTCCTAAACCCTCAGTAATTTCCATTACTTTTTCCTTTACATCTTCTTCTTCTGAATGTATAAACCAATCAACTTCAGGTAAAACCTTTTTAGCTAACTCCAGCCGGGTACTGCTCCTTTGAGATACTATTACTCTGGCACCCCTTTTTTTTGCTATTTCAGCATGCATACAACCCATGGGGCCAGCACCGATAATAAGAACCGACATTCCTTCACTTATGCCTAGGTCTTCCTGAGTATATACAACAGAACACATGGGTTCAGACAGAGCAGCCTCAATGTAATCCAGATTTTCCGGTATGTAATTTACTATACCTCCTTTTATCACCTCTTCTGTTAGATGAAAGTATTCCGCAAAGCCACCTGCTACATGTTTACCCAGTATTTTAAGATTTTCACATAGAAATTGCTTTTCATTTTTACAGTAATAACATTCATAACAGTGTATCTCTGCTGCCAGTGATAATCGGTCACCAATCTTATACTTTGTATGCTTTTCTCCAACCTCAATTACCTCTCCGGTTATTTCATGACCCATTATCTTATTATCAGTTTTCATCCGGAATCCATTAAAATATGTCCTTACATCACCTCCGCAAATACCGCAGGCCTTTACCTTCAAAATTGCCCCTTCTGGACTGCAAACGGGTCTATCAATTTCTTTTAGATGAATATCCTCTTTACCCTCAAGTAATAATGCCCTCATATCATAATTCTCCTTGTCATTTTTTGCCAGTAATTTTGCAGTATAGGAATCAGTAATCAGTACATCAAGGTAGCCATCGTTAAGGCAGCCCCTGATTGCATCAACTTTCTTTTCACCCCAGGCAATACCAACAACATTATCAATCTTTTTCAGATCATCCAGGTCAAGTCCTATAATTTTTCTATTCCAGTCTTTAGCAACAGGGCTACCTGGGTTTTTTACTGCTCGTAATATAGTTTTGCTACTTTTATCAGTTTTTTTGTGAATAAGGCATTTTTTATACCCCTTTATTTTCTTTGACTTTTCTACCAACCATACCACCTGGATGGGTTTTCCCAAATTCTTCTTCACTATAATCTGATTCATGTAATAATAAAATACAGATTATATCAACAACCAGACTGGCTGCCAGTGAACTGGTAGTAGCTATCATACCGAAAGGTTCTGTCTCCTCAGAAATACTAAAGACAATTTGTTGATCCACCAATGTACTCATAGTTGATTTTTCGCTACCAGTTATAGCTACAATCTTACAACCTTTCTTCCTGGTAATTTCAAGAAAAGAATTAATTTCTTCACTCTCTCCACCTTTAGAAAAAACAATTATTATATCATCACGGCTGATAGATCCTGAAGCCCCATGTTGATGGTCAGCCGGGTGAACAAAATAAGCAGATGCCCCAACACAGCCCATCAAATGTGCCATTCTTCTTGCTACTGTACCTGATGTCCCCATGCCGGTAATAAGTATATTTCCGGTAGTATTCTTTAATAATTTTACAACATCCTTAATACTGCTGCCAAGTTGATTTTTTAAATCTTTCAGTCCTGATAACTCAAGATCAATTATTTGCATTATTTTTTCCATATGAATCACTCCCTGAAAATTGTATTATAAACAGAATTATTGATGTCTATATACTTCCCAATCGAAGTATTTTCCAAATGATTCGGTAAGAATATCTGCCACCTTTGACTGATTAACAGCTACATGATGTTTCAAATCCATTAAGACAAATGTATTTCATTAATTCCTGCAGCTTATTAACCTTTACTACACCCCAGGAGCCAAATGTATCAAGCCTATCTTCTGTAACTTCACCTTCAGCCAGGTATGCCCGTATTATTCCTTCAGTATCATCAGTAGTAATCCTGGAAAAAGTCATCGGACCAGATGCTATATTTCCTTCGATTGCCCCATATGTATTTTCTTTTCCCAGGGTAGAGGCCAGTATCACCGGATAATTTATCGACGGACAGCTGTCACTGCCACAGGAATACATATCTTTAGCAAAATTACCACAATGAAATATGATACATTTATCGGGATCAGTATCAAAGTTATTATTCCAATCTACCAGTGCACTTGGTTTTTCAGAAGCTACCTGTAAAGCAAGCATACTTAGGGCTCCAGCAACATCACTTTCACAGGCAGAAGGCAGTCCATTATTGGAAAAAATACTCATAACTGTACAGGGATTAATCCCGAGATATTTCTGAATAGAATCCCAGCATTGTACTGCAATTGCGTCAAGTTTTTTCTCTTCTACCCAGTTTTGATAGACTGTTAATAGATTCGCCATTTTCAATAATGACTCTTCTGGAACCGATTTTGTATCCATATAATCTTTAATTAGGTTTAAGTTACTGGCAACAACCCTTTCATCAATGGTCAGTTCTTCTATCTGACCTACTATATCAATCAAGCCAATTGGTTCAACAGAAATTTGATTTCTTTCCAGGAGTTTTTCACTATAGCGAACTGTATTAAAATCTGCCGGCCTTGTGCCAATAACCCCAATTCTGGAACCTTTTATCTTATCAACAACCTTACAGATCCCAATAAATTTAGTTAAATCTTCTTTAAAACTATGACTATCAGGAGAAACCGTGTGCTTTTCAGTAAGAGAATATTTATAACCATACTGCCTTAAATTATTGCAGACTGATATCTTTCCACAAAAGGCATCCCTTCGATTTTCGTAATTTAATTTATCCAACTGATCATCAAAACCGTGAACTAATATAGGTACATTAAGCTCACTCTCCCTTAAAGCCCTGGTAATACTCTTTTCGTCCCCGAAGTTAGGCAGTGATATGATAATACCCTTTATATCTTCCTTATTTTCTTTAAATAATTTACCACATTTAATGGCATCTTCAATAGTTAACACACTTCCATAGACACCCTCGTCTACATTTAATATAACAGGGTTCACTCCAGATCCCTTTAAAGCATTTAGTAACTCTCTCCGTCCATTTAAACATAATTCATCTGCAAAAAAACCTCTATTTCCAATAATAATACCCATTGAAATCCTACTCATGTTTTAATTCCCTCCATTATATTATTTGTTTTATAAGGTTCTTTTATATTAGACTTATTTAATAATTGAATTATTGTAAAGACAATTAAAACATCTTATCCTGCAGTCTTCTTAATTGTAATACGGTAGAATTTTCATTAAGTTCAACCATATCATAAGTGATGATTTCATCCTTTTTAACATCACACTTTAATTTTGAACCCGCTGCCAGTCCGGCAGGGAGCATCTTATTATTTCTGGCCTTTTCTGCTAA
>JADQBV010000043.1 GCA_016278415.1 Halanaerobiales bacterium | reverse complement strand
TGTTTTTATATTCAATACTTTTGATACGGACATTATCAATATCATTTTCATTCACACTTTGAGAATAAATATACTCCAACTGATTGATTGGGCTTTCCATTTCCTGATTCTTTATATAAGGTTTAATATAATCATCGACACAGTCATAAAAAGTATATTGCCTTATATTCTCTTCTCCTAGTTCTGGTAATACCCTGGAAATATAATCAGAAAATAATCTGTTTGGTGAAAAAATAGCCATATTACTGGCGTCCAACTCTTTACGATACTTATAAAGTAAAAAAGCAACCCTATGTAATGCGATAGAGGTTTTACCACTACCAGCTGGTCCCTGAACGATCAACAAATCATAATCATCATCCCTAATTATCCTATTTTGCTCCCTTTGAATAGTAGTAACAATCTGCTCCATCTGACCAGATTTACTTTTACCCAGGATTTCCTGCAACATTTCATCATCTATTTTTAGGTTAGTATTAAACATATATACTATATTACCATCTATTATTTTGTATTGCCTTTTTAATAAAAGTTCACCCTCAATAGGACCTCTATTAGACTCATAGACAACAGGACCTAGCTCATATTCATAAAAAATACTAGAAATTGGTGCACGCCAATCATAAATCAATACATTTTTATTTTCTGTATCCATCAATGAGCCTAGACCAATATATATTCTATCTGTTTGACCTTGTTCACGAAAATCTATACGTGCAAAATATGGAGAGTCATATAGTTTTCTAAATTTCTTTAGAGCACTATAATCATGGATTAAATCTTGATTATAATGATAAAATTTTTGTATTTCCTGAGCCTGGTCAACCTGCTCAGTCTCTCGAGACTTGATAATTTTCCTCTTCTGATCTATAACCCTATGATGTTCTTCACTTACTCGTTGATCTAAGTTTTTAATATTCTCTGCCAGTACAGAACGAACCTCTTTTAACCTTAGCTGTTCAAATTCTTTCTCTTCATTGCTTAAATCCATTGAATCATAGCCCTCCTAAATAATATCACTCTAAAAAAATTTCTACTAATCCTTCTATATTCTCCATAAACATATAAATATCCTTTATTTCCATTGCCAACATATAAAGTGTGTTCTTAGTTTCACAGGAAGTTTTCTATCTCCCACTGAAACTTATTAAAACGAATGCAGTAGCTTAGTGCCCACTTGTCTTATTAATCTATTATAACCTTTTTACTGTCAAGACATATAATAATTATAGAATAATGTGAAATTAAAGTCTAGACTAGCATTATTAATTTTTACCATCATGAGGAATATTTATAACGAAAATATTAAGAGGTGTTTATGTATGAAGGATTATAAAAGTGCTAATATCATTCAGAAAAGTTCTACTTATCCTGCAATAACCCAATCAACTAGTCCAATTCTAGAAAATAGAATAAATAGATTGATTAGAGAAGAAGCACTAAGTATGTTACCAACAGAACGATATAGAGGTTTGAATATAATAAGTACTGCTAGTAAGTATGATATTACTGTTAATAAAAACGAGATTTTAAGTATTCTCTTGGAAAACTATTATTATCCGGAAAATATGGCTAATGGCATAACTATTGTCAAAGGTATTACTTTAAATCTTATTACAGGAAGAAGTTATAGACTAAAAGATTTATTCAGGCAAAACACCAATTTTAAGGAGTATATTGATAGAATATTAATTCGCCAAATTGAAGAAAATGAAATTCCTCTGATTGATGAATACCCAGGGATAAGTGGCAGGGTAGAATTTTACCTAAGTGAAGATAGCCTGGTAATTATATACCAGGAATATCAGCTAACACCAGGTTATTATGGTCCTCTTGAATTTAAAATTCCATATTTTAAATTAACTCCGGTCATTAATGAAAAAGGTCCTATCGAAAAAGTAATTTAAGTGTTTAGCAAAGAAAACCCGAGGATTTTTTGTTTACATATTTTCCTAAAACTAAAAGCAAGAGAATCCTTATTATGTTTGATTAGAAAGTATAATTACTATAAAATTATTCTATCTTAAATCTCTTTAACGAATTATTTAGGTGGTTTACTGCATCATTAAGTTTTTCTGCAATGTTAGATAATTGTTCAGCTGATGAAACCTGTTCTTCACTGGTAGCCATAACTTCTTCCGCTGTAGCCGAAGATTCTTGAGCTACTGTAGCCATATTATTGATTTCATCCAGTGTACTCTTTTTATATATATTTATATCTTTTATTGTTTCATCTATGTCTATAAAAAATTAAATATACCGTTACTTTTATTTTTTTTCATTTGTTATACCTCCAGGGGTAGTTTAGATTCCTTCCGTCAGATTCACACCCAATTTTAGGGGATTATATAGATTTGACTATCTATATTAATTCTTTATATGAAAATCTTCAAAATCATCATTTTGAATATCTTTTGATTTTATATTTTTCATAATAATATCCCTAAAGGTAGCTTCTCCTTTTGCACTATTTAAAATATGTATCCCATAAGTATCTGTTGTGTCAATAAGTATATCCTGAAAAATCATCTCTGATATAGAATACGGACCCTTAATAGTTACCCCTGAAGTTGAACTATCATAAATTCTGTTATTCTTAATTTCAATTTTTCCATCTATATCCTTATCTGCTGCATCAATCCATATGGCACCGATATCAAATCCCCTGTTATATTCACGACTACCAGTCCGAATAAGGGTATTATTAATAATCTTTGTCTTTCCTCTAAAAGGAGCTGGATTGTGACGGGTACTTATATTTATCCCAGCTCCAAAGGCAATAGTATCATAAAGGAGATTATTCTCTATTCTATTATCTGTACCCCCATATACAGCAATATTACTTGCTAACCAGGGAAGCTGAACTGTATTATATCTTATTATATTATTTTTAGTTGCTACTACAGTAGACCACATTGCTATTCCATCATCACCTGTATTCCTGATATGATTTTGTTCAACTACAGAATTTTTGCTTCCTTTTGTTAAATTTATTCCATCTGCAAAGGTATTCCTAATCCTGTTACCAATAATATATAAACCGCTTGTACGGGATTTTGTCCATATACCTGCCTTCACATGTTCAATCCAGATATTCTGAATAGTTGATCCTGTCCCGGCAAACCCATCAAATGCAGTTTCTTTTGCACTATCAACTCTGGTGGTAGTAGCTCCGAAAATAGCGAAATCGTAAAAACTGGAATTATTACCACTAAGTTGAAAAGTAGCCCCTCTTCCTTCTAATATACTATACCATATACCAGCACCCCTTATAGTAACATCACTAACCAAAATAGGACTTCCTTTAAGTGTAAAAGTTCCTTCAGGTATCCATACACCTTTATTACGGGCTTTAGCTTCAGAAATAGTTTTCTTTAATGCCTTGGAATCATCTTCACCATTATTAGGAACTGCTCCAAAATCAGTAATACAAAGGTAATTTTCTGGCCTTTGATATGGTTCCGAAACTTTTTCTGTTTCAACTATATCTACAATTATATATATGTCATCATCTGTATCCTTCTGAAGCCTGATATTTGAGCCTGCTCTTATTTCATCATCAAGTAATAGCTTACTTTCATCGAAGAAATTATGGGCTAGCCCCAATGACGGGTCATTAGACCAGGGATATTGACCATATACCCAACTGTATTTAGAATTTAAGTAGACATCTCTTTTATAAACACCATCAACATAGAGGCCTAACCTGGTATTAATTCCCTCGCCTTCCGCACTATCAGGAATACAATATCTGATAACCAGCGAATTTATGTCATCCTCTGTCTCAAATTCGATAAAGTCTTCAGTTTCTGCCAATCTAACCGCTTTTCTCCCCATTGCTTCAGAAGCAATATTTCTATATGTTCTGTCAGGGCTCACAATTTCACCATTATATCTAGTATTGACAGCCTCAATGGTGTTAAAAGAAAGGCTTGCCCCTATTTTACCAGGCCCTAAAGCATTCTCAACTTCTAGACTATCAATCATTACACCTCCACTATCCCCTCCCCGGAAAGAATAGCTTATAGTATTTATACCCTTTCTTAATTCTAATAT
>JADQBV010000384.1 GCA_016278415.1 Halanaerobiales bacterium | reverse complement strand
GCTGCCATACTCAGTGTATTCATTATAACAATACTGGCAACAATAAAGATAAGAATAATAAAGACATTTAAAGCAGCCTTAATCATACCAGCCATACTTCCTATTGTCCCCATGGCAGCCTTCCAACTTATAGCCCTTACTTTTATATTTTTTTCTTTAAATATATTGTTTAAATCTGTTAAAGCCTCTGTTTGAGATACTCCCTCTTCTAATTTTATAAAGGCTATATTATAACTACCTGCATCAATATCATATTTTTTTTCTTCCCTGCTAGTTTCTTCCTGTAATTCTTCAAAGGAAAAACTCTCTTCAGTAACACCTTCATTGGAAAAAATATTATCAGAAGCAAAGAGTTGATCTAGGTCTTCACTAGCAAGTAAATCCTCTTCTTCCTCAGATATTTCTACAACACTATCAGCAGCAGTTACATAATTATGTGCTTCTCTAAAGGATTCTATATCTATAATACAATAATTTCCCCATATCTGGTTTAGTGCCTTATACTTCATTACCCCTTTAACAGGTACTCTGACATCAAGTGTTGCATTAGAAGTACTTGCACCCATAAATACTATGTCTCTTCTTATTTCTAGGTTATCTATATTTTCTTTAGCACTAGCAGTGAGTTTGCTTTCATCCAATTCTTCTCCTTCAGGTAAGACCCAGAAATCCATGAAGTCATATGCGCTCTCTCTAGCATACTCAGATATTAATAAACCTTTTTTGCCAGGTTCCAGCATATTACCTTCAGTAATTTCAAAGCTATCAGGAAAGAAAATACGATACCTTTCAATATCTACACCTAAAAGAAACATGTTACCCATCTCTGAACCTGAATTGAAAACCATAACCATACCAGCTGTTGCTGGTAGATAGTCTTTTATCATTTCTTCTTCCTGCAGTACCTTTTCTGCATCTTCATAGTTCTTTATTACTTTTAATGGTCTACCCATCATTTCAAATAATACATCATCTTTTTCCTGTTCATTAGATATTAAAACAATATCTCCAGTAAATAGTTTTGAGATGTTTCGGGATAAACCCTCTTCCATACCTGATATCATTCCATTACCAACAGTCATTAATAATGCCCCAAAAAATAATATCATTCCTATTACCAGACTCTTTCCCTTATGACGCCAAATATTCCTCCAGGCAATCTTAAACGCTACTCCCATAAAATCACCCCTGTTCCCTGAGTAAACCGTCTTTTATTTTCACTATATTTTTAGCATAATTAAGTACTTCAGGGTCATGTGTAGAGAATATAAAGGTAGTCTTTTCAATTTCGTTTAATTCCTTCATCAGCTCCAAAATAGATCCACTAGTGACAGAATCTAAGTTTGCAGTAGGCTCATCAGCAAGCACTATATCTGGATTAGTAACTAAAGCCCTGGCTATTGCAACCCTCTGCCGCTGTCCTCCAGACAATTCAGCAGGCTTTTGTTCAATCTGGTCAATTAAACCAACTTCTTCGATTAATTGTTCTACTCTGTCATTAATTTCTGCTTTGTTATGTTTTTTCATTATTAACAAAGGAAACTCTACATTCTCTCTTACATTAAGCACTGGTATAAGGTTAAACGTTTGAAAGATAAAACCTATTTTATGTAGCCTTATATCAGTTATCTCTTTATCACTTAAATCTGTGATCTCTTCCCCATGGACCTTCACGCTACCATTTGTTGGGCTATCTATACAACCAATGATATTCAGTAAGGTAGTTTTTCCACTCCCAGATGGGCCGACAATAGAAAGGAAAGAACCTTCTTTGACAGTTAGATCAATACCCTTTAAAGCATGAACAGTAGTCTTGCCTAAGGGATAATCCTTTTTTACTCCTTTTACTTCAATAACATTCATAAATAATACTCCTCTCACACTTAAAATAATTTTAAGTTATTCTGAAAAAACACTAATTAATAGTTTAAAGATTATACTATTTTTATTAAATATAGGCATATAAGTATAGTGTACTATTCCAATGGTGCAATTATAGCATTGATTTATATTCCTGTCAAGGACTTATTAAAATAAAATACCAACCTTTAAAACTAAATTGCTAATAGTCCAAAATATATAATTTATCTATTTAACCTTACAAACAGTATAATACATTTTAGATAGGTTTTTAAGTTACAGAATTCACATATCAATATGACAAATGTCATGAAGTGAAAAGAACATAACAATAGGAATTAACATACACAACTTGTTTTGCAATTGTAGTTATTAGCTTAACAGAAAATGAAGTATAACATCTTTAATACAACTAAATTTCCTGTATAAAATTAGAAAAACCACAGCCATTAATGACTATGGTTTAAGATATTATATTTATTCTACTTTACCCCTAACTAAACTCTCCCCATTCAGGGTCTATTAATCTTTCTTGTTTATCAATATTATCAATCCTAGATATCTCATCAGTGTTCAATTCAAAATCAAAAATATCAAAGTTTGATTTGATATGAGCTGCATTACTGGAACGTGGGATTACTATTATATCTTTTTGAATCATCCATTTTAAAGTAATCTGTGCTTCATTCTTATTATATTTTTTCCCTATTTCAGCTATAACCGGATTACCAAATACCCCACCACGGGCTATAGGGCTATATGCAGTTAAAGATATATTATTATCATTACAGTAATCATAAAGATCTTTTTGATAAAGATATGGATGGAATTCCACCTGATTAAGAACTACTTTATCATTTGTAACAGTTTTAAGTTCTTCCAAGTGTTTTATAGTAAAATTACTGACACCTATATTCAGTATTTTTCCATCAGTTTTAAGTTTTGATAAGGCTCTCATGGTTTCTTCTATTGGTATTTTTTTGTTAGGCCAATGAATCAAATACAAATCCAAATAATCTGTATTTAATTCCTGTAGTGTATCTTCACATGCTTTCATAACATCACTATAGTGTAAGTGCTCATAAGATACCTTTGAAGTTATAAATAAGTCTTTTCTATCTAAACTACTATTTTTAATTGCTTGAGATACTTCTGCCTGATTATTATAAGCCTCAGCAGTATCAATATGACGATACCCTATATCTAAAGCAGTCTCAATAGCTTTAATTCCTTCATCGCCATTAAGTTTATAAGTACCAAATCCTAGTACCGGTATTCTATGATCATTACCATCTTTTAATTCTATTTTTTCCATAATATCGACCTTCCTTTCACTCTTATAGTATACCAATAATTAGTGTTTATTAGTGTTATTTAAGTTACAATAGTTTTAACTATTATCATGACCACGTTGCTAAATTTAAATTAATACAATATAATATAGTTAGCAAGGAGGTTATTCAGTGAAAAAATGCAAATTAATATATAATCCTGCAGCAGGAAATAAAACATTCCCTAAAAAACTAGATCGAATAATTTATAAATTACAGACCCAAGGTTATCAGGTAGATATTTATAGATCTATGAAAGAAGACGATTTTACTAAATGTATTAGGAGTATTAGAAATAGCGATTATCATAACATTCTAGTCGCTGGTGGTGACGGTACATTAAATACTATTATAAACAAAATGTTAGAATTTCATCTGAATATACCAATAGGAATTATACCTGCTGGTACAGCTAATGATTTTTCTACATATTTAAAAATGCCTACAGATTTTGAAAAGGCAATTGAGGTCTTTGATAAAAAAAACATCCAGGCTATAGATATTGCCAAAATAAATAGGCAGTATTTCATAAATGTATGTTTAGTTGGTGAATTCTCCTCTGTTCCCCAGGATACAAATGCAGAATTCAAATCATTTTTGGGCACAACGGCATATTACCTAAATAGCATAAAAGAAATCCCAAATTTAAAAGCAATCCCTTTCAAAATTGAAACAAGATCAACTACTATCGAAGAAAAATTATATATGTTTGTCATATTAAATAGCAGTGGAGCTGGTGGATTTAAGAATCTAAGTCCGAATGCTAAAATAAATGATGGACTATTCGATTTTATAGGTATTAAATACAAAGATTATAAAGACCTTTACAAACTACCTGCATTATTAATGCAAGTACTACAAGGGGAACACCTTACAAACAAGGA
>JADQBV010000249.1 GCA_016278415.1 Halanaerobiales bacterium | reverse complement strand
TAATAGTTATTGGTGGTGGTGATACAGGAACAGATTGTGTTGCAACATCAATTAGGCAGGGATGTAATAGTGTTATTCAATTTGAGATTTTACCAAAGCCACCTGAAGAAAGACCAGCAGATAATCCATGGCCAGAATGGCCAAAAACCTTAAAAGTTGACTATGGTCAAGAGGAATCTATTGCGTTATATGGTAAAGACCCTAGAGAATACTTAATTATGACTAAGGAATTTATAGGGGATGCAGATGGTAATCTAAAAGAGGTTCATACAGTTAAAGTAAAATGGGATAAAGATAAGAATGGTCGTTTCTTTCCTGTAGAAATCCCTGGAACTGAGAAGATTTGGCCTGCAGAGTTAGTCTTACTTGCAATGGGGTTTTTAGGACCTGAAGATACAATGATTGAAGAAATAGGATTAGAACAGGATCAGCGCTCAAATATTAGTGCTGAATATGGTGATTTCACTACGAATATTGAAGGGATTTTTACTGCTGGAGATATGCGTAGGGGACAGAGTCTTGTTGTTTGGGCTATTAATGAAGGGCGAGGAGCTGCTCGTGAAGTAGATAAATATTTAATGGGGGAAAGTAAACTCCCGTAGAACAATTTAAATAAAGAACTTTTATTTCTTAAAATTATATTTATCATAAAAAATAAATTAAATAGATTATAAAATTAGGTCCTCTTATTTGTGAATAATTAATATTCATAAATAAGAGGCATTTTATATAAGAAGAATAGTAATAATAATTTTAGAAAAAAGATAAATTTCAAAAAAATAAGACTTTACTATGTTTATCAATTTTTGCAGGAGAAATAGTCTAACTAGAGAATTAAAATCATAGTAATAAATATTCTTATGTTTGAAGATTTAAGAGATATTAATAGAATCAGTAGAATTTAAAATTAAGAGGGAGGATAATATGGAAAAAAATAAAGAAAAACTTGCTATGCAAAATCATAAGGTCTTGCTTAGACTTCTGGTAAGTCATAACCAGCAAAACGTTATTATTTTACCATTATTTTCTATGTTGATTATTTCTACTTTTGCTTTGGCTGTATATTTAATTGGTTCAGGAGAGTATTTGTATAGCCTACCAGCAATATTGTCATTTGGTTTATTTTTTTATAATCTAAGAAAATATATTAAAAAAGTTAATCTATTGAAGGAAGAGACTAAAAATTATTTGAATTATTTTGAAGATTGTTTCTCTGACTTTTTTGATAATGAAGTTACTAACTTACATAATATAATAAACAAACAAAACAGACTATAAAATACTATAATTTAAACTATATTAAAGTCTCACGCTTAAGGATGTCTTAGAATATTAATTGATTAACAATATTGTTCATATTATAGAAGATATGATTTAGTTGATAAGGAGAGTTAATTATATGGTACTTATTAAAAACGAATACCCTATACTAGAGCGTGATACAGAACAATTCGCAGTTATTATGCCAGATAGGAAGAACCTATATATGTTACCAGACAAATGTGTTTTTGGATTTTTAGGAGATACAATTGATAAGTATGCCTTGAATAATAAGTGTGAGAAAGTTGCACAGTTTGAATCAATTACTAAAGTTTATAATGTTTACAAGACTATTTATAAAGGAGAAGAAATATGCCTATGTTAGGCTCCCTGTGGGTCGGCTGCTGCAACTCAAATATTAGAATTTTTAATCTCATATGGAAGTAACTATATAATTTCTTGTGGTTGTTGTGGTGCTTTAGAAGATATAGCTGAGAATGAAATAATCATCCCAACAAAGGCATTGCGTGATGAAGGTACATCATATCACTATTTAGAACCATCTAGGGAGATTTCTATAAATCAATTAGCAGTTAACTCAATTAAAGAGGCCGCAAAGAATTTTAGTATTAATTATAAAGAATGTAAAACATGGACAACTGATGGCTTTTATAGAGAGACCAAAGATATGGTCAAATATAGAAAAGATGAAGGGTGTGCAGTTGTTGAGATGGAATGTTCTGCACTTGCTGCCTGTGCAAGGTTCCGTGATGCTGTATTTGGGCAAATATTATTTACAGCTGATAGTTTATCAAACATCGATGAATATGATGAAAGAAACTGGGGATTGGATTCTTATGAAAAAGTATTAAAGCTTTCATTTGAATCTGTTTATTTAATTGATAAAAAAAATTAAGTAATAAATCATGATTTACTACTTAATTATATAGCAATTAAAAATGTGGATGAGTAAAAGAATGACTGCTGATCTTAGTAGCGATAAAAATAAAGAAAGACGGTGTATATTCAATGTGTTATATATCAAAAAATATTAGTAAAAATCAACTTGAATTAATTAAGCCTTTATGGATAAAATTAAATAAAATTCATTTAAATGATTCTAAAGATTTTAAAGATCACTATAAAAATAATACATTTGAAAAAAGAATACAGGTATTTGAGGATATTGATGAAGAAGATATATTTGTAGAAATAGTAGAGAAGGATTCGCTACCAATTGCATATTGCATCTCTACTAAAAAAAATGAAATTGGGGAATTAGATTCTCTCTTTGTTGAAAAGGAGCATAGGGAAAGTGGCTTAGGAAAAAAATTAGTGGAAAATAGTGTGACTTGGTTAAAGAATAAAAACTGTAAAGAAATTAAGCTTGCCGTTGCAGCAGGTCATGAGCATGTGTTTGCTTTCTATGAAAAGTTTGGTTTTAAGCCGAAAGTAATATATCTACAGATGAAGTGACCATGAAAATGGTCGCTTTTTAAATGGAAAGGATAGTATTAGCTTTGTTTTATCAAGAGAAAATTTATTCCAAACCTTTATACAGGATAAAACATTATATAGTTGTGATAAAAGATTTAATAATATCATATTATTCAGAATGTTTTTAATTAATAAACTTAAACAACTTACTTGCATAATTAATAAAATTTATGTATAATTATAAACAAGAAATGATTAAATATAAATTAATATTGTAATACTATATAATTTTAACTAGTTATTAAAGGATATTTAGTTTTAATGATGAATAGTACTTATGAATATTAATATTTGTATTTATAATATGTTTACATATTAAATAGCACTAATATTATTTATGTGAGCAACAATAATTTTGGATGTAAAAAAAAGAGGAGGAAGTAAATATTATGGGAGAAATTAATAAAATCGTTTTAGCTTATTCTGGAGGTTTAGACACATCAGTAGCCATCAAATGGTTAAAAGAGAAATACGGTGCAGAGGTTATTGCTTATTGTGCTAATGTTGGTCAGCATGGAGTTGAAAGCTGGGATGTTATTGAAGAAAAAGGATATCAAACAGGTGCCAGTAAGGTATATATCGATGACCTAAAAGAGGAATTTATTAACGAATATGTATTTAAAGGTCTAAAGGCTGGAGTTTTATATGAAGGAAAGTATCCGTTGGCAACGGCATATTCACGTCCTTTAATTGCAAAAAAAATGGTTGAACTTGCTCATGAAAATGGGGCAGATGCAGTTGCGCATGGTTGTACTGGTAAAGGTAATGATCAGGTAAGATTCGATGTTTCTTTTCGTGCACTTGATCCAGAATTAGAAATAATTGCACCATTAAGATTCTGGGAATTCAAAACCAGAAATGATGAGATTAAATATGCCAAAGATAATAATATTCCTATTAAGGCAACTAAAGATAGCCCATACAGTCTTGATAGTAATTTGTGGGGTATTGCAATAGAATGTGGTGTACTTGAAGATCCTTGGAATGAAGCACCTGAGGATGCGTACCTATGGACTACATCTCCTAAAGATGCACCTGATCAGGCTGAATATCTTACAATTACTTTTGATAAAGGTATTCCTGTTAAGATTAATAATGAGTATTTTGCACCTGTTGACCTTGTAGATAAATTGAACAAAATTGGTTCAAAGCATGGTGTTGGAAGAATCGATATGGTTGAGAATAGGTTAGTTGGAATCAAGTCAAGGGAGATTTATGAAGCCCCTGCTGCAGAGATTCTGCTTAAAGCACATCAACACCTTGAAGATATGACATTAGATAGGGAAACACTTCATTATAAATACTTAATAAGTGAAAAGTATTCTACATTATTATATAATG
>JADQBV010000136.1 GCA_016278415.1 Halanaerobiales bacterium | reverse complement strand
GTTGCAATCAATATAAATGTGTTTTTGAATCCAGTAATCATATGGGCGCCGTTAAATGCATCCTTGAAATTATCAAGATATAGGAAATTTTTTGGTAATTCCCAGATACCAGTCACAGCATATTCTTCATTTGATTTAAAAGCAATAATAACTAAAACTATTATTGGAGTTAGTATCATCATTACAGTCAATATTAACAAAATATAGTTAAAAGCTTTTAAAGTCAAACTTTCAACCACTAAACTATCATATCTACTATCTTCTCTCACTATAAATTACCCCCTACTCTTCTTTTTTGATAATATTTTGTAATATTAAAATTAAAACTACAAATAAAGTAAGAATAACTCCTAAAGCCGATGCCCTCCCAAAATTTTGAAATTCAAAAGCATACTTATAAACCATTGTTCCAAAGGTCTCACTTCTACCGGCTGGTCCTCCCTGTGTAATTACATATGGTTCAAAGAACACCTGTAAAGAACCATTTAATCCCAAAAAGAATAGTAATTTAATTACAGGTTTAATTGAAGGAATTATGATATATCTTGTAATCTGGAAAAAAGAAGCCCCATCTATATATGCTGCTTCATATAATGAGCCGTTGATAGATTGTAAAGCCCCTAAAAATATAACAAGATCCCAACCGAGATACCTCCATAAAACAATAAACGCTAAAGTGAAATTTATGGAATAGGTATTCCCAAACCAATGTACCGCATACTCTCCCATTCCTATAGCTCTAATAAGTGAATTGATAGCACCATCACCAAAACTGAAGACAAAGCTGAACATAAAAGCAATCGCTATACCATTCATAATATACGGCATAAAAATAGTAGATTTAAAGAAGTTCCTTCCCCTTAATTTGCTATTTAGTATTATAGCAAAATATAAAGCTAAAACAGTTTGAATAATCATCATTATAATATAAGCTAAATTATTCATTAGATACTTAAAAACGCTTCCATCACTAAAAACATTAACATAATTACGCAATCCAACAAAATTGATTCGTGGACTATACCCATTCCAATCAGAAAAACTAATCTGAATTAATTTAAAGGCAGGATAATAAGTAAAAACTAATAAAAAGAGTAATGGCATGAACAAAAAACTTATATAAGTAATTAGTTTACTCTTCCGATAACTAAGTAACTTCATAGCTTCTCCTTTCTTTTTTCTTAAGGGATTAATTAATGAGAATAACATGAAATGGTCTTATAATTTCAAGTCTAGTTCAAAATGAACTAGACTTGAAACATTAATATCATACTAATTTATATTTCGTTAATTTTGCTTAATTTTGCTTATTCTAATCCAGCAGCTTTTTTAGCCTGAACCCATTTATTATTATACTTATCTATAACGTTTTGAACGTTCTTTGATAGCATATATTCCTGTGCAATGTCTTGTCCATTGGCAGCCATAGCATTTATAACTGAAGTAAGCTCTTCATTATCTGGAATTACTTCCACATTAGGAAGTCCATAACTCGTCAATTCTTGAATAAAATGAGCAGAATAGTCAACTCCCTTAATTGGAGTTATATAGTCCATTACTGGATAGAAAGCACCATCAAAGAACAAATGTTCAAAATATGCCTTAGCTAATTCTGGCGAATCAGTATTTTTGGATATACCATAACGCCAGTCTTCATTAATTGGCACACCCTTTGAGCCTGGAAGTGGGAACATTCCTATATTTTTAACATCACTGGTTTGTGGAGGAAACCACGAACCCAGGTAAGACATGCCATACTTACCTTCGCCTATATCTTTTATAAATGCACCCCAGTTTGTTGACATTAATTCTGGTTCTGCATATCCTTTATCAACTATAGATTTTAAGTAATTAAGCAACTCTAAATTAGCTCCTTCAATAATTTTATCTTTATCAACCAATCCATTATTGTAATTAGGATCACCAGACATTGCAACAGCACCTGGTCCTATCAAATACATTCCCAATGGCCATTTATCTCTAAAGTTTGTTGCAAAAGGTACAACACCATTAGCTTTAATCTTGTCACAGGCTGCATAAAATTCATCAATAGTTCTGGGAACCTCATCAATACCAGCATCTTCAAATACCTGTTTATTATATACTACCCCACTGAAACTTACCATCTGTGTTATTGTATATAGATTCTCATCAACTACACCTGAATTATAAAAATTAATATTATCTTCACTAAAACCAATGTCATCTAGTGGCAGAAGAAAATATGGCCAATCCGATGGAATAACGCTACTTGGTATATGTGATATATCAGCCATCTCGTTGGCAGCCATTCTTGCCATAAGTGTTTCTTCTTTTTCTATATACTCAATTTCAATTTCAGCATCTGGATGATCTTTCAAAAATTCATTAGCATCAGCCTGTAAAAGATCAACCTTTTGTCCATTATTAATAGCAACGGTTATTTTACCTGAAAGTCCCGCAAATACTGTTAGTGAAAATACACATACCAAAACTATTACAGTCATACTTAAATAAAACTTTTTCATATTTTTTAGCCTCCCTAAATTAATTGTATTATAATCTCACTTTCTTAAAAAATCTTTTCCATTCACCTTCTTTCTTCTTGATTTAAGAATAGGATACAATATTAGTTTCCTTATTCTTCTACTGAAAGCCCAACACAATTATAAAAATGAAAATGCTTGTTACATATATTATACAATATCACTTTACGCTTGTCAATATATTGTTGAATAATTATTATTTTTTGCCCATTTACTTTACACGGTCTATGAATTAGTCATCTTGCTCCTATATTATCCTTAAATTAGTATCATTTATAAAGTATATAGTATATTTCTTTTCTTTACACTTGTAATTTTTTTCAATATAATTTATATAATGAAACAAATCAATCACACCTTTTATTTTATGTACTTTTGCTGAACATTAAAAAGATGAGAGAGCAAGCTGTATGCGTAAGCCTGCCCTCTCATCAATAATTTGATTAATATACGTATCATTATTAATAAAGAATTTATTTATCGTCTATACTCTTAACACTATCTCTGACAATTAAATCAGCATATATCATTATTTTAATCTTATCACTAATATTTTCCTTTTCCTTATCTAAAAGCAATTCAACGGCTTTTCTACTCATAAGGTCTCTTTTCACCTTTACAGTTGTCAATTTAGGTGCAATAATATGAGCTATATTAACATCATCAAATCCTACTATGGAAATATCATCTGGTACTTTTATATTCTTTTCCCGTAACACATTGATAAGATAAGCTGCTATATAGTCATTTGAGCAGAACCATGCCGTAGGATAATCTTCCAATGATTCTACAAAATCCCTCAATTCATCCTGCGTATAAGATACGTCATCAGATTCAATTAAACAATAATTTTTATTAACCTTAATATTATTTTCATCCATTTTTTTACAATATCCTACCCATCTGGAATAATTACTTGCAGTAACGTTTTTAGCTCCTATATAACCAATCTTTTCATGACCACTTTCTATTAAATACTTAACAACATTATAGGCAGCTTCAACGTTGGCTGTAACAACCGCATCACATACTATATCATCGTAATAATTATCTACCAAAACCACTGGCCTTCCAGTTTTCAAAACCGCTTCAACATATTCCTTACTGATGATACCCAATAAAATTACTCCAGTTGTACCAGGCTTAAAAATTAACTTTGGAAGTTCTAATTGTTCTTCCATACTGGGTTCAATATTGGTTATGATTGTGTCTGCACCTCTACTCCTTACCTCTCTTTCGATACCCCATATGATATCATAATAAAATTGGTCTACCTTAGTAATATAATCTGCAATAGCTATAACAATATTATTTTTGCTTACCTCATCTTCATTATAAAATCCTGGATATCTTAACTCTTCTGCAGTTTCTATTATTTTTTTTCTTAAACTATCACTCACTCCTCTTTTATTATTTAATGCTAAAGAAACAGCATTTTTGGATATTCCAAGACAATCTGCAATATCCTGCATTGATGTTCGTTTAAATTCCTGTGCCAAAGTATTCTCTCCTCTTATAATTCATTTTTTCTACTAACATTAAGAACATAATAATTATTCTACCATTACTTATAAGTGTACTTTACATATCAAAATCAAATTGTATTTCAGCATTACCATACACCTTTACCCTTAT
>JADQBV010000250.1 GCA_016278415.1 Halanaerobiales bacterium | reverse complement strand
ACTTTGACATATAATTCAATGACCAATCATCCCTTCCTAAAAATCATTTATTAAAGTCATTCGCAAATCATTATATCACAAATTATACCATTAATGAAGACTTAGTTCAAATTTACTATGATACAAACTTATCTATAAAGATTACTACTATAGTAGTTATTATTACATAAAATAATATATTTTATTTCATAATAGGGAGGATTTATAGAATATATGAATAATATAGTAATATATAATAATAAAAATAAAATTTAATAAGGAGTGGTTCTATGAGAAAGAAAATTATGGGTCTTTTGATGATTATTTCAATTGCTGTTATATTATTAACTGGCTGTGGCGATGGAATTTTACCAATATATAATGTAACTATTACAGGTCATATCGAGGATTCCACAACTGGTCAATTTGTAGATGGAGCAGATATTTATATTAATTCTACATATAAAGATACCACAGACAAATATGGGAATTTTGGATTTGAATACTCAACAATAGGTAGTTCTACATTAAAAATAGAAAAAGCAGGTTATACTACAAAGACAATACAAATATCTCCAACAAGTGATGGTGAAATATCTTTATCAGATATTACACTATCAAGGGTTAGCAATGAATATTCTGGAAGCATTTCGGGTCAAGTCATAGTTATGGGTGGCGTTACTACTACTTCAACTAGCAATGTTAAAGTAATGGCAACTAAAAAAGAAGTAACTTCAGATGGTACTATATATTGGATATATAGCGATATAGCAATAGCTGACCTTGAAACAACTGCAGACGAGAATTATATCATAGAAAATGCTAAAATTGATATACCTCTGACTGTAATAGGATTTCAAGATTACAATGGTAATGACATTATAGAGTCTGGTGAATTCTTTGGTGAATATGGTTCTACTATAACATTAACTAATGGCGAACATAGGGATAAAATTGATTTTATAGTGCAACCAGAAGCTGAAACCTCATCTATACAGAGTGCAGATTCTAAAAAAATTATTATAAAAACATTACCGAAAGGGGAATAAATAATGAAAAAAATCAATTTAAAGATCCTTGTATTAACTATCATTTTATGTCTATCACTTTCATTTCTAGTATCTGCTGATAACAGCAATAGGGAATTAATAGGTAGCTTTGAACTCCAGAACAATAGAGCTATTAATATTAATTCTAAACACTATGTACCTCTGGAAGAAGTAGCAGAGGCATTAAATTACAACTACGACTGGGATCGGAAAAAGACTGAAATAGACGGCCATCTTAATTATCAGGATTTTGAAACTAAATCTTTTCTGATTGCCTATGGCTATCTCTATCTTCCACTAAAATCTTATGAAGAATTATTTGATCTTGAGATAGTTACTAGGGGTAATAGGTATTATATATACCGCAATAGACCTCCTTACATAGAGGCAAGTTCAGATTTAGAACTGGTTTTGCAGACTGATAAAACCCAATACAAGCGAAATGAACCAATAGCTGTATCTCTTCTACTATTAAACCAATCTGAGCTCACAGAAACTTTAAGGTTCAATTCTAGTAAAAAATATGACCTAATATTAAAACGGTACAACCGAGAGGTTTGGCGCTTATCAGATAATATGAACTATATGCAAGCACTAACACTTGAAGTTCTCGAAAGAAATGGCTATCGTCTATATACAAATCTTATTGAACCATATAAAGACAGCTATATATCAAGGACCGAATACACACTGGAAGTAGAAATGATTACAACAAACGGTATGGTTATGAGAGATGAAGTTGTGATAGATATTTATTAATCTATGAAATAATGTTAACAAATTCCCTTAATTAATTTTGGTAACCTAAGCCAAATACTGAAGCTTAAGTCTTCTTAAATTACCTACAAGTGAAGTAAACAAATAAATAAGCAAATAATAGACTATTAAGATTCAGGTGGACTAAAACTTCATCTGAATCAATTTTTTTCCAAGGAGTAAATAATAATGGACAAGCTTATACTAAAAAAATATAAAATATACATAATCATAGTATTAATTCTTGTTGTAACTATAACAGGGTGTAGTAGTGGCTTATCTAGTCCATCTGACTCCTCTTCCACTAACTATATCGTTAGTGGAAGCATTACAGATTACAATACCCAGCAACCCATTAAAGGAGCAAATATTATACTTGGAAACAATACTACAAAAACGGATAGTAATGGGTTTTACAAACTTACAAATATAGAAACAGCATCTTATACCATTAGCGTTCTAGCCGATAATTACTACAGCTATCAGGAAAATATAGAGATATCAGCTAATCATACCTGGAATAAGGCTATATTCCCTTATCAAGCGGGTGGGCTCATTACAGGTAACGTAAAGATAATTAATAGCAGTCAGGACTATACAGAGCAAATATCACTAAGCAGTAATAGCCAAGACAATAACATTAGTACAAAAAGTACTCAAGATTATAAAGAGAATGAAATTGTTGTTAAGTACCGCAATTCTCAAGAACCAATTACAATTCAGAATGATAAAAATTACATTAAATTAAGCAGCTCTAAAAATCCTACAAACAAAGGTATTATAATTAATTATAAACTACCTAATGATACTAATATGGAAGATATCCTTAATGAATACAACTCTTTACCAGATGTGGAATGGGCAGAACCAAATTATATATATCATATAACAAGCATACCCAATGACCCTTACTACCCGCAACAGTGGGGAAATCACAGGACTAATCTGGAAGGGGCCCGTGATTATTTCACAAGTAGTAACGTTAACCCTGTCACGGTAGCAGTTATCGATACAGGAATTATCCCTGATCATCCTGACCTAAAAGATAGAATCAGTCCTCTAGGAGCTGATTTTGTAGGAGATCCTACTGATGGTTTGGATTATAATATGACAGATGATGACCCAAGTGACGAGAGCCGGTCCACTACCCTTAGTCACGGCTCCCATGTTGCCGGTATTATAGGTGCTACTACAGATAATAGTGAAGGTATAGCCAGTGTCTATAATAATGTTGAAATTCTCCCTATTAGGGTAATTAACCGCTTTGGTAATGGAGATACTATTGATTTAATAGAAGGTATCGAATATGCAATTAAAATGGATGTAGATATAATCAATATGAGCCTTGCCGGAAGTGGTAATAGCTCTGCTCTACGAGAAACTATAAAGGAAGCTGTAAATCAGGGAATAATAGTTGTGGCAGCTGCAGGAAATTCTGGTTACAGCAGCGTACTGTATCCCGCCGCCTTTCCTGAGGTAATTGCTGTAGGCTCTATTAATCAGAATAATAAGATCTCTTATTTTTCCAACTATGGTTCTAAACTAGATCTGGTAGCACCAGGTGAAGATATTATTAGTACAAGTGGGTATATGATAAATGACGGTTCCATTTTTTCTGATTATTATTATATGTCCGGCACCTCTATGTCCACACCCTATGTAAGTGGAATCGCCACCCTTCTTATAGCTTCGGGCCAGACTGATATCAGAAATATCTTACAGGACACAGCAGTTGATTTGGGTGATGAAGGTATGGATATTAAATATGGGCATGGACTAGTAGATGCGTATGCAGCTTTAAGGGGGAAATCCTTATCCCTTCCTGATGTTTATGTAGCCACAATTGAGGAAAGTCAGATTAATACTTTAACACCCCCGGGAATTTGGGATAATGGATCCTACATTATACCTAATGCACCTCCAGGAGATTATTATTTAGTAGTCATAAGAGATTTAAATGATAATGGTATAATTGATACCGGGGATTATTTTGGAAAGAGTACAAATACCATCTATATAGAGGAACAAACAACTACTTCTAAAAATACAAAACTATACTATGTAGATGATAACAGTCCATATCACGGATGGAAATTTTATAAATAAAGGATTAAACTAATTAGGACACCAGGACTTCCCTGCTGCTCTAATTTTATTTACAGTCTATTATTAAAAAAAATAACTAATCCCTATTTCTGCCTTAATTTTTTTATAATTATTTATGTCTATTGAATCACTACACAGCTTAAGAGTAAGCCAGTTATTATTATATCCCAAAGCAAAGTTTTCAAGCTTACTATGAACTTTAAGAGATATATTGTTTTTATCATTTAATTTATGATTCTACTGCGAAAACAGTAGAAATAATAAACCTCAAAAATAAATTT
>JADQBV010000062.1 GCA_016278415.1 Halanaerobiales bacterium | reverse complement strand
TGTTATGAGACAAGAAATAAATCAGTTACCTGGACAAGCTTTTCACCAGTAAGAGATGCAAAAGAAAAGGGTATTTTCATACCCTAATCTTTAATAAAGTTTTTAATTGAGATGTTTTTTTGACCTGTGTTATTCATTAGTTCCGTCAAAGCCTCCAGCAGCAAATCAACACCTTTCCTTGAAGCAAACTCTAATTCCAGTATGCCATCGGTAGTATTAACTGTAATCAAATAACCTTCAATCAAATTCCAACCATCTACGGGTATAAAGGTTGAAACAACAGCTAACTCACGATTCTCCGGGATATAGAAATAATCTTTGTGTATAGTCATATAAATATCACCTTCAATTCTCCAATTTATCGGCCATCACATATAAAGCCCTACCAACAGTAATTCCATCAATAGTATTCAAAACTGAAATAAGTTTCTCTATGTTGTAAGTTTCATTTTCTGGATGAATAAGATGACAGGAAGTCCTGAAATCAGGCATACATGCAAAATAGCCCAATGATGATCTCCCAAAAAGAACTGTGATAGAAGATAGACTTTGAATTCTCAATTCAAAATGACTACCGTAGTTTTTAAACAAAGATATTTTACCAGGCCACCTGTCTTTTCTGTAGAAACAATAAAAAGTCATAATAAACAAATCCTTAAGTATAAGATAATTTATCATTAACTTTTTCAAAAACATCTTCTGTAATGATAGACTTTTTGGTTTTAAAACACTCAAGCAGAGCCCCATAACAGGCCTGATTGATCTTCCGGGGAATCCCTGAAGTCATACTATGAAGTAAGGGAAAACACTTTTCATCAATAATATCATTTTGTACTCCGGCATCATCCAATTGATAATTAACATAATCCTTGGTATCATTTAACGAAAGTCCAGAGCATTCCAGGAACAATGAAACCCTCTGTTTCATAGGGATAGTCATACTGAGGTTTAGATTTCTGTTTAAAAGCTGAGGGAGACCTGCTAAAATCAAAGAAAAATTAGCACCTTCATCATAAAAGCTTCTCAGTTCATCGATTAACTCAATAGAAAGACTGTGGGCTTCATCAATAATAACACAATTAAACTTACCCTGTGCATTCTCTTCATGAAAGAAATCAATAATCTGTAACTTAATATCATCAGCCTGAAAAGCTGGTTTTAAACCCATTTTAACAGCCAATGTTTTGTACAAAGCCTTTTTATTCGGCTTCGATAATTCCAGATGAACCACCCTGTATTCAGCAGGATCCAGTTCATTAACAGCATAAAAGACAAGAGAGCTCTTACCACTACCAGAGGGACCGGTAACCACAGCTATCTGTCTGGAATTAAAAACAGTAGATAAAAACATAAGATTATCTTCAAAAAGACTGGATTTAAAAGCAAGTTTGTTTCTTTCCAGAAACGGAATCTTCTTTAAACTAAAATGTTCTGCAATAGCAGTATTAATAATTGTCATAATCTTTAAGCCTCCTTGGACTTTTCTAAGTAAATATTTTTAATCTGAGCCAGGTAATAGAGGAAATTATCATTAAAATCAGGTGTCTTATCCTTAATATCATCAACAATATTGATAAGTAGATCTTTGTTAAACTCCTTAAAGGTCTGCCATAACTCATATAGCTTTCCTTTTTCAGCATAGGATAAAGTTTTAATACCTAAAGCAATAGAAATAATATCAACAAATTCCTGGCGTTTTAAAGTTTGAGTTTTTTCGTCGGGGACGATATGTTTAGTATCATCTGCTGCATCCGTAGTCTTTTCAGTAGGATTATCAAGTTTAGTCTGAAGTTTAATTTCCTTATCCAGTGGGGTATTTAATTGTTCTTTTAGATAATCCTGATAATTACTCTTGATGTTTTCAAGATACTGTTTGCTGATAGTAGAATCAACAACAGGATCTTCTTCAATACCAGTAACTGATTTGTGTTTTTCTCTCTTTAGGTCAATAACACGGGCTAAACCATAATATTTATCCTGATAGTAAACATGAACAGTATCCAGATGGAAAGGGTCATATCTGATAGCTATTCTTTTGTTAACCAGAGAACCATCAATAGCATATTGATTACCATCAAAGGAGATAACACCATATTTGTTAACTGTTCTTTCGGCAAAATGTAGAAAGGCCTGGTCAATTTGAACAGGAGAATAATAGCGTAAACAGGTACCGGCTTTCAAAGACTTGTCCCATCTCTCATCAGGGGTAACCCCTATAGAAGAATGTACTTTATCATGGTACTCTGTCTTTAACCAGGCAGAAAAGAGATCATTAAGTTCAACAATACTGCTGACTTTGTTGTTTCTAATTTCAGTTAGAAAAGAGCTCTGCACATATTGCCAGAACTTTTCTACCTTACCTTTTCCACTAGGTTGAAATGCTTTGCTGTATTTTACCATTATGCCAAGTCGGGCACAGATCAACTTAAAGTCATGTGAGATATAGATTTTGCCGTTGTCAACATAAAGAGTATCAGGGGCAGCAAACTTAATGACAGCCTTTTTTAGGCAGTTTTCCAGTCTAGTTAGTGTGGCATCAAAGTAGAATTGCGCATGTAAAATTTTCCTGCTGTGGTCATCAATAAATCCGATCAGATAACACATTCGCTGTTTTCCATTTTCATCAGGAAGGTAAAAACAACTCATCACATCTGACTGCCACATAGCATTAATACGACTCTTCTCATGTTTATCATAAACCCTATTGCTGTTCTTAAGAGCTTTAGTGGTATAGCCATAGTGTTTTAAGAGACGGTTAACCGTTCTCACATTAAGTGAGTCTGTCTCAATTTTTCCAGCTAATTCTAACATGGTAATGATCTTTTTAGCCGAACGGGAAGGAAGTTCTTCCTTAAGCTCAAGGATATGCTTAATATATTCATCTGGAATAGAAGGATGTCTTCCTTTGTTTTTGTACCTTTTAGGCTTTAGACCCTCAAACCCGTGTTTTTTGTAGTTCATGTAATAGGTATAGATAGTTCTGTAATGAAAAGTCACCATCTTCTGATTAACTATGTCATTAAACTCTGTCCTGGCAAGCCTCTTAGCTGTAGCATCAATTTGTCCCTTGGGTGCATTAAGCATGGGAGAAATGACACTGAAACGAAAAAAAGCTACAGCATCTTCTTTTTTAATATTATCATTAAACAAACAAATCACCTCCAATAATTTTTGATAATATCATCATATCGGAAGTGACCAGGGATTAAAATATATGTTTTGTTGCTGGCAAAAAGGAATATTTTTGCTGTAAAAGGGTGAGAAACAAAAGGATTTGATGGCTAAAATATCAATAAAAAAGGCAAACAATCTACTTGTATATGGAAATACTTTGTTCAAAAAAACAAGCAAGGGTATTTATGGAAGGGGATAAGTAGACAAACCCTATGTTAATCCTATCTTAGAAATTTAAATAACCTGTTTAATCTTGCTAAGACTCTACATTTAGCAATTTCACCAATAAATACTTCTCCCGTTCTATATAGCTCATAGATTGCTGGATAGCGGTAATTATCTATTAGATTAATCAATTCGGGAAAACCGATTGAGACTTCATACACTTCAGTATAGCGGGTATTTAATATACTGGCATAGTTTCTCTGAATACAGGTTTCATTAACTTTCTGACAGGCCTTATGAAGAAGATCTTCTAAAGAGAGAATGCAATCTGAATCATTGATGACCGTAAAGATATCCTCACCCTTTCTACATGTATTACTGATATACTCAATTGCATCTACAGAGACTTTGTTGTACTTGATGACGAAAGAAGGGAATACACTGATGTATCTTTTAACCTCTTTGCCGTCAACAATAGTTGTCCATTGTAGTTTCTGGATTCTAATCCTGGAACATTTAAGGCAACAATCAACTAAATAATATATGTCTCTTGGAAAGGTTCCATTTTTCTTGAGATGATCAGTTTCTGGTATTTTCATTTCTTTACGAAGGTCATTTGTATCCAGATTCCCTAAAAAAATTTCATAATCTTCTTCAAAAAGGTTGTAATTTATATCAAATTGTATTATGATGTTTTTAATGGTTTTAGGGATAAATACCATTATATATCAGGGGCAACCTTTTTGGAAGTCTCTGATATATTTTTTAAGTACATAAGGAAATTTATGTTAAATTATTTTACTGGTGAAGAGCTAGTCTTAAAATGTAGGATTTACTGGTGAAAATCGTGTCTCTTAACA
>JADQBV010000248.1 GCA_016278415.1 Halanaerobiales bacterium | reverse complement strand
TTACCAAATATTATGCTTGACTTTTAGAAAATTTATTTATGCAAAGCTAGTGATTAAATATATAAAAGATATATTAGAATAGAGATAAGTATAAGTGTTGTCATAATATACTATCATTTAATGAGGTACTATTGTAGTGCCTCTTTTTTAATTACCTTAGAGCCTTCACTAAAATACATAATTATGTTAAAATAAAGGTGTATAGCGTAATTACAAGTCATATTACTATGTAGTGTATGTTTTAAGACATTAATTGAATATAGTATAAGTAAGGTTATTGCTTAAGAAATATTATTCTGAGTATAAACGACTTGAGAGTTTGTAGTAGAATAGGAGTTGAAACTATGTTAAAATTTGAGAAAGCTATAGTTTTTGCAGCAAATGCCCATCAGGGTCAAAAGAGGAAAGGGGATGGTAGTCCATACATCACTCATCCTTTAACAGTAGCAATTACTTTATTAGATCATGGTTGTGGTGAGGATGTGGTAACTGCAGCTATTTTACATGATACCGTAGAAGATACAAGAGTTACTTTAAATGATATTGAAGCTAATTTTGGTGAAAATATAAAGAAATTAGTTAAAGGTGTCTCTGAGCCTGACAAAACTTTGCCTTGGAGGGAGAGAAAGGAACATACTATTCAACATATTAGTACGGCAACCCTTGACGAGAGACTGATTATGTGTGCTGATAAATTACATAATATAAGTTCTATGATTGAACAATATCAAGAAAAGGGTAAATCATTATGGGGAATTTTTAATGGAGATAAAAAAGAGCAAATCTGGTATTATACTCAGATTGTAAAAAGGTTGAAAAATCATAATGATATATCAGAGAATAATCGTCTTTTTGATACATTGGAAGATAAGGTAAGTGAATTTATAGGTTTAGTAAGTAATTAGATGTAATAGATATTTTATAGCTGATATAAAATTCGGAGGTGGTTTCTTGGATATTATTGTTTCTCACCAACTTACAGATTTAGATGGGCTAGGTGCAATGGTTGCAGCTAATAAACTCTACCCTGATGCTAAAGCTGTTTTTGTTGGTAGATTACATAGAACAGTAAAAGACTTTCTCGTTCTATATAAAGATGAAATAGAGATATATACTCTTGAGGACATTAATCTTGATTTAGTCGATAGGGTAATAATTGTTGATACTTATAAAAGAGAGATGTTAGGAGACTTAAATAAAAAACTTAAATGGAGTAGTTGTGAGGTTATCATATATGATCATCATCCACATCAAAAAGAGGATTGGGTATCATTAGATATGAGTGAAAAGCTTGGCTCAGCAACTACTATACTTGTTAATAGAATAGTAGCTGAAGACCTGGAGTTAAATCCCTTTGAAGCAACAGTCTGTGCCTTAGGGATTTATGCAGATACAGGTAATCTTACTTATTTAAATACTACAGCTAGTGATGCTCATGCATTGGCATATTTATTAGAAGCGGGGGCTAACTTACAACTGATTAATGATTTTATAAAAGAACCGCTAAATGATGAGCAACAACAATTACTGGAGGATTTATTAGAATATCGGCAGGACATAAATGTAGATGGTATTAAAATAGCATTATTCCCTATTAAATATAATAAATATATTGCTGGTATTAATAGGATTACGGAACAAATTAAAAAGTTATATTCTTTAGATAATCTATTTACTGTTTTTCTAAAAGGGGAAAAGGCTGAGATAATTGGTAGAAGTAGTGATGAGGCTGTAAATATAGGTGCCATTTGCTCTGCACTGGGTGGTGGAGGTCATTCTGGAGCAGGAGCTGCACGGCAGAAGGCAGAGAATCTAAAAGAAATAACAGATAAGCTGATTAGTATAATTAAAGAAAATGTTCGTCCTTTATTACGTGTTAGAAAGATTATGTCATCACCAGTCAGAACCATATCCCCAAATACTAAAATTCAAGAAGTAGAAGATTTAATGAAAAAGTATGGCCATAATGGTTTTGTTGTTGTTGATAATGAATTAATTGTAGGTATGTTTTCCAGAAGAGATTTATATAAAGTAAAAGGTCATAATCTTATGCATGCTCCGGTAAAGGCATATATGACAAAAGAAGTGATTACTATTAATGTGGAATCGTCTGTAAGTAAGGCACAGGGTTTAATGGTTGAATATGGTGTAGGGCGTTTGCCTGTAATAGAGGGGGAAAAACTTGTAGGTATAGTAACAAGGAGTAATGTCCTTGCCTCTTATTATGGAAATGATACACCATACCAACATAAACATAGATATGGAAGTAGTATGATTGATATTATAAAAAAAGAGATTGATTTATCGGAAAAGGTAAGTAAATTACCAGAGAATATATTAGGGATTTTAAAAAGTGCAGGCAAAGTTGCTGCTAATACCGGAGTTAATGCATATTTGATTGGTGGTATGGTACGAGATATGTTGTTGGAAACTGAGAATAGGGACATTGATTTTGCTATTGATGGTTCTTTAGAATCCTATATTCCAGAATTAGCAGCTGAATTAGACGGAGAGTACACATATAATAGTCAATTTAGGACAGGAAATATCAAGCTGACAAGTGGTTTTCTTATTGACTTAGCAGAAACCAGAAAAGAGGTATATCAGTATACTGGTGCTTTACCAGAGGTAGAGTCAAGTAATATGTTGGAAGACCTATTTCGTAGAGATTATACTATAAATGCATTAACTATTTGTTTAAACCCAGACCGTTGGGGTATTTTGCTGGATTATTTTTCAGCTGTAGATGATTTGGAAGATGGTTTATTGCGTTCATTACATCGCTTTAGTTTTTTAGATGATCCCACCAGAATTATCCGTGGTATTAGGCTTGCTGCCAGATTAAATTTTAGCTTTGAAGAAGAAACGGCATCACTAATTAAAGAAACGATAAAAACAGCAGATTTTTCCCGCTTGGCAGCAGAAAGAATTTTAAAGGAATTAGAATTGCTATTTCAAAACAAAATTACAAAAGGTCTGTTTAACTTATTAAAAGAATTTAATATATTTAAATTGTTAAATATAAAATTTGATATTAAAGAAAAATATTTGGGTCAATCCTTGAAATTAGAAGCATATCTTGCAGAATTGCCTGAAAAGAATTATAATATAGAAGAATGGATATTAAGAATGGCTATATTTTCAGATCAATTAATGTTAGAGGATATAGCAGAGTGGAATATGAAAGAAAAATATAAAGATATTTTAATGACTTATAATAATAGTAAAAATCTTTTAACCGAGATTGATAAAGAACTGAAACCCCCTGAAATAGTTGATCTTTTTTCTAATTTTTATAATGAACAACTTATTATTTTAATACTAAAAGTTGATTCGAAAAAGGCAAGATTAAATATCCTTAACTATCTGGAATATTTACAGTATATTGAAATAGATATAAATGGGAATGATTTATTAGATTTAGGGGTAGAGCCTGGACCCGAAATGAAAGAAATACTTAATAGTGTTTATAACGAACGTTTACGTGGAGATTTAAAGACTCGCGAAGAGCAATTAAATTACGTAAATAACTTAATTGTAGACAAATTTTAAAAAATGTAGGTTAAAATAATTGATTATAAATAATGAATGGAGTGTATCAATTTGGATATTGCCAGTTTGATTTTATTAATTCCAGTTTTACTAATCTCATTATCTTTTCATGAATATATGCATGGTAGGATTTCATATATGTTAGGTGATCCAACTCCTAAAATTATGGGTAGACTCACTCTGAATCCATTACGACATCTAGACCCAGTAGGGAGTTTAGTCTTGATTATTACTAGAAGAATTGGGTGGGCTAAACCAGTTCCAATAAATCCAAGGTATTATAAAAATCCCAGAAAGGGTATGATGTATGTTGGACTGGCCGGTCCTGGTGCTAATCTATTCCTTGCACTATGTTTTTCTTTTTTCTTAAAGATATTTTATTCATTTGCTAACAGTATGACTAATATAGTACCGATGAATCTTTTAGAGTTGTTTGCTAGCTTTTTATATCTTGCAGTTATAATAAATCTAAGTCTTGCAGTCTTTAACCTTTTACCATTTCCACCATTAGATGGTTCCAAGATTTTAATGGGGTTTTTACCATCAAAATATGATAAGTATTTTCATAAATTAGAAGGACCAGTAGGAATGGTAGTAATTATGGTATTGGCCTTTACTGGTGTTTTAGGAATGATTATTTTTCCTATAGTAAACTTCTTATCAAATT
>JADQBV010000173.1 GCA_016278415.1 Halanaerobiales bacterium | reverse complement strand
ATCAGGCAGGTAGCCCGGGATATCGATTATATGAAATACTCCATGGGGGCACCATGTCAGTCCTGATTACCACTCTGGTAAGAAGGGTTATCAGGCTTTCATTAAAGCACTGGAAAAAGAGGATTATGATCCCTTTGGTCTATCATATATTATATTCTCATATCATATGGCGAAAGAGTGCCTTGAAGAGTACTTTACTTATCTGACAGCCAGGCCTGAATATGCTATTTTAGGAGAGGCAGCTGAACTATATAAAGGTATTGCTGTTAATTTCAGGAAGATGTCAGAATTGGTTCCTTTTAATGGGCCTGGAACTGAAATTGATAAAGGAGTGGTCCCACAATTAATACCATTACTGAGAAATGCCCTGGAAATGGAAGATAAAGCGATGAGAAAAGTAAAGGGATTTCTGAATAAATAGCTATCATTTTTAAGCCATGTAAATTTAAATACAAACAAATAATAAAACATTAGCAATTCAGGTCAAGAATTAACTATGTTAAATGTGTTATCCTTTTTTAGGAGGTGAAAACATGGAGAGATGGGAAAAAATAAATGCAGTTCAACGTATGCAAGATTATATAGAGGAACATATAAATGAACCAATTACTTTACATAAGCTGGCTCGGAAAGCTGGTTATTCTCCTTGGCATTCTGGGAGAATTTTTAAAGAACTAATTGGTAAAACCCCTTTTGAATATATTAGAAAACTTCGTCTTTCCCAGGCGGCTGTTAAACTTAGAGATGAAGACCAAAAAATTATTGATGTAGCATTTGATTTTGTTTTTGATTCACATGAGGGGTTTACCAGGGCATTTTCTAAACAATTTGGAATGACTCCTAATTATTATTCCAAAAATACACCACCGATAAAACTATTTTTGCCCCATCGTATCCGTGAATATTACCTTACTTTACAAAAAGGAGAGAATAACATGAGTAAAAAGTCTAGTGTTGATACTGTCTTTGTTCAGGTTGTTGATCGACTAGCTAGAAAATTAATATTAAAGAGGGGAATTGAAGCAACTGATTACTTTGAATATTGTGATGAAGTTGCTTGTGATGTTTGGGGAATTCTAACCAGTATAAAAGAAGCTATATATGAACCGATTGGTATGTGGATGCCCGAAAATTTTCGTAAAGAAGGTACATCAAAATATGCTCAGGGAGTGGAAGTCCCTGTTAATTATTCTGGCGAAGTACCTGAGGGATTTGAGATAATTGATCTTCCTTCATGTAAAATGATGATTTTTCAAGGAGAGCCTTATGAAGATGAAAAGTTTCAAGAAGCGATTGGTTCATTATGGGAAGTAATGAAAAAATATGAGCCTGAATTGTATGGTTTTAGATGGGCTGATGAAGATGGACCGAGATTTCAACTGGAGCCTAGGGGATATAGAGGCTATATCGAAGGGAGACCGGTCAAGGAAATTAGCAAATAAATCCTATTCTAAAACAATTATAATAGAATTAAAGGGTATTGATGATAAAATTTCTTTAAAGAGGCACGTCATATAATAAAATATTGCCGGTTTCGCTGTATTTGCACACAAATCCAAGAACCTAAGATTAAGTGCTATCTAAGGTTCTTGGAAGTAGCAGCCCGTTGATCCAGTATGACTTCTTAGCGGCCCCTTCCTGGATACAGAAATCCTTGGAAAACTTTAGGTGCCGCAAAAAGTCCGATAAGGATAATGTGAAGGCGGAGGAAGTGTGGTATATTCAGTCTGTTTCTCAGAGTGGGCATATGGATTAGCAAGGACACCAAGAAATCGCTTTATTACAGTGTAGTCTCCTTCTTCCACAGCTGCTTCCAGTGCCTCTTCTACCCGGTGGTTGCGAGGAATCAGGGCAGGATTAGTGTTCCGCATCAGCTGATAAGAGATTTCCTTTGAACCATCCTGTCTATCTAATCTTGCCTGCCATCTTTTATGCCATTGAGCAAATTCCTCACTTTCAAACAATTCCATATTAGATAGTTGATCATAGGTCAATGCAATAAACGTATTGCTAAAGTCGGCTTCATACTTTTCCATTATATCAAGCAGATCCTCAATAAGGGCTTCATCCTCTGTTCTTTGGTTGGTTAATCCCAGCTTCGATCTCATTCCTTCCAACCAATTACAGTGATAGATATCCTTATACTCAGTAATAACACCCGTTGCCAGATCGACAGCCTGTTCCTGCTCATCGTCGAACAGTGGTACCAGGGTTTCTGCAAATCGGGCCAGATTCCAGGCACCTATATCTGGCTGATTCCCATAGGCATAACGGCCATATCTATCAATGGAACTGAATACTGTCTCCAGGTCATAGGTGTCCATAAATGCACAAGGACCATAATCAATGGTCTCTCCACTAAGAGCCATGTTATCCGTATTCATTACCCCATGAACAAACCCAACCAACTGCCATTTAGCAATCAACTCAGCCTGGCGTTTGACCACTCCTTGGAGTAAGGCAAGATAGCAATTTTCTCTGCCTTTTGCATCTGGATAATGTCTTTCTATTGTATAGTCAGCAATAGCCCGCAACTCATCAACAGTACCCCATTTTGCAATATATTGGAAGGTTCCTACCCGAAGATGACTGGCTGCCACACGGGTTAATATTGCACCAGTTTTCTCAGATTCACGTTTTACCGCCTCGCCCGTTATCACCACTGCCAGGCTGCGGGTAGTAGGAATTCCAAGGCCATACATGGCTTCACTGATAATGTATTCCCGGAGCATGGGTCCCAGTACCGCTCTACCATCACCTCGCCTTGAATAAGGTGTTCTACCTGAACCCTTAAGCTGGATGTCAAATCTGTTACCCTTAGGAGTTATTTGCTCCCCAAGCAAAATAGCCCGACCATCGCCTAACTTAGTAAAATGGCCGTACTGATGCCCTGCATAAGCTTGAGCAAGGGGTTCACCACCTTCAGGAATCTCATTGCCGGCTAATATATCTACACCATATTCACTTTCAAGCACATGGGGGTTAAAACCCAGGAATTTTGCCAATTTATCATTAAAAATAATCAACTTAGGTTCTGGTACAGGGGTTGGATTGACTTTAGTAAAAAACAATTTAGGGAGATGTGAATAACTATTGTTTAAGTTCCATCCTGTCTCAATACTTTCTTTTATCTCTGCCATCGTATCCCCTTTCTTTTTCCTAGTTTTTTTGATAGTTTCTGCTTATCCCGCTTTTTTCATGCAAAAAGAAGATGTTGAAATCATCATTTGGTCTTACTACTTCATAAAAATCATTACCATATTTACTGATGGATTTCTATTTTTATCATGGAACGACTTGTTATGACTAAAATTAATTCTCGCTTATTAAATAAAAAAAACCAGCAACCCTTATGGATTAACTGGCAGTTTTAAAAGTAATGTTTTATAGAGGTAGGTTAGAAAATCCTTAATAATACTGCTATTATTAATATATCAATAAAGTAATAAAAGTAAATGGTTTAATTATTCAGGAATATGTATTTTGATCACTGATAGCATTTATAAATACATCTACTACTTTGGGATCAAATTGTGTACCTGAGCATTCTTTTAATTCTTTTAAGGCTTCTTGTTTTGTCATTCCTTTTCGATACGGTCTGTCAGAAAGCATGGCATCAAATGCATCTGCAACACTGAGTATCCGGGCACCAAAAGGTATATCTTCAGCAGTAAGACCGTCAGGATAACCATTTCCATCATATCTTTCATGATGATGCTTTACAATAGGAATAATTCCTGTTACTGTATCAAGGGGTTCTAAAATGGCAGCACTATAAACTGGATGCTTTTTTATTAAATTCATTTCTTCTTGAGATAATTTCCCTCTCTTTTTAAGTAAATCTTCTGGTATTTCTATCTTTCCGATGTCATGTAAAAGTGCTGCTAGGTGGTACTTTTCTATTTCTTTTGAGATACCTAATGCATCATAGATTATTAATAAATAATCGGCAACTCTTTCAGAATGACCTAAAGTGTATTTATCTTTAGCTGAGATTGTTGATAATAAAAATTTCATATTATTTACTATTTCTTCATTATATATATTCGAAAATCTTTTTGCTTCAATTAAAACATCTCGATAAACCTGAATCATATTTCGACCAGTATTTTTAGCCATATACAAAGAATCATCAGCCTGCTTGATTAAATCATTTTTATTATCAGCCATTATAGGGAAAATAGAAATACCAATAGATATAGTTAGTTTATCTGATAATTTTATTT
>JADQBV010000418.1 GCA_016278415.1 Halanaerobiales bacterium | reverse complement strand
GAACCACTATTAAAAGGCGAGGATGTATTGACAAATAAGCATGCAAACACTACAATTCCAGAAGTTTTAGGGGCAGCGCGAGCCTGGGAAGTTACTGGAGAAGAACGTTGGTTTGATATCGTGAAGGCATATTGGGATCAGGCTGTAACAAATAGAGGGATGTTTTGTACAGGTGGACAGACATCTGGAGAAATATGGACTGCCCCTTTTAAGTTTTCAGCTCGTTTGGGTGATAAAAATCAGGAACATTGTTCAGTATATAATATGATGAGATTAGCAGAATTTTTATTTCGCTGGACAGGAGATCCTAAATACGCCGATTATTGGGAACGGAATCTTTATAATGGAATTTTGGCACAGCAAAATGCTGATACAGGAATGATTTCTTATTTTCTTCCTTTGGAACCAGGTGGACAAAAGAAGTGGGGAACAGAGACTGAGGACTTCTGGTGTTGTCATGGTTCTTTGGTTCAGGCTCATGCTATGTATAACGATAAGATATACTATTGCGAAAATGAGGGGATATTAGTTTCTCAGTATATACCTTCTGAATTATCTTTAAGTATGAGAGGTAAAAAAGTGACAATTAAACAGGAATTAGATAAACAATCAGGAGATATTGGAGTTATAAATGATGTAATAGAAAAATCTAATCGACCACAGAATATTTCTTGTTTATTTGAAATTCAATGTGAAGAGGAGCAGGAATTTTCTTTAAAATTTAGGTTACCTTGGTGGGTAGATGGTCAAGCAGAAATATATATAAATGGTGAAAAACAGACTCTAAAGGATAACTCTTCAAGCTTTATTGATTTAAAAAGAAATTGGAACAATGATAAAATTAAATTGGTTTTTCCTAAGAGTTTAACTTCTTGTTCTTTGCCAGATTTACCAAATACAGTAGCTTTTATGGATGGTCCAATTGTTTTAGCTGGTTTAATTGATAAACAAGTAAAATTATACGGGGATATAGATAATCTAGAATCTATTCTTATACCTGATAATGAAAGACAATGGGGTACATGGTTGTCTGGATATAGGACAAAAAATCAAGAGTTCAATATTAGATTTAAACCATTATATGAAATTAAAGATGAAAAATACACGGTTTATTTTCCTGTTGAAAAATCCTAAGAGAATTTGATGTCTGGCTTGAAAGGATAGGTGGTATTCAATGAATGATAAAATAATTGAACAAAAAATTATAGGATCCTGGACTAATATTTTTTTAGATGAAATAATGAGTTTAAATAATGAAAATAGTTTTAAACTATCACCTATTATGAAAAAGTGTTCCATAGCTCATTTTAGAGCTTTGAATATGGAAAAGATGCTAAGTCCTTTTGTCGGTAAGCTTGAAGATTTTTTAGATTTTATTGAGAAAGAATGGAACCAGGAGATTGAGTTTGATAAAATAAATGGGGTAATAACTATTGACGAAAAAAAGGATTATTGTGTTTGCCCACTGGTAGAAAATCATGTAATTAAATCGTCGAAAGTTTGCATATGTTCAGAAGGATTTAATGCAAAAATGTTTTCTTATATTCTTGAACAAGAAGTCACAGTTGAAGTTGTAAGGTCATGGTTAAGAGATAAAAAGAGCTGTATTTATCGTGTTAAAATACGATAAGATGTTCAGTATGTTATGAATTGAAACGCGGTTGGAATGATGATAAAATAAAGCTAGTATTATTAAGAAAGCTTGCCAGGTATCTATGGGAAAAATTATATTATATACCAGGAGGAATAAAAAATGACTAAAGAAAATAAAATGAATCCTATTCCGGCAAAAAACGTCAAATTGACCGATGGATTATTGGCTAAAAAAAATAAACTGGTAAGAGATGAGGTAATACCCTATCAGTGGAAAGCATTGAATGATGAAATACCTGATGCAGATCCAAGTAATGCTATTGAAAATTTTAGAATAGCAGCAGGTGAATCTGAGGGTGATTTTATTGGTATGGTTTTTCAGGATAGCGATGTGGCTAAATGGCTGGAAGCGGTAGCATATCAATTGAGCACTAATCCTGATGGTAAGCTTGAAAAATTGGCTGACGAGCTTATTGAGCTAATTGAAAGGGCTCAACAAGATGATGGTTATTTGAATACTTATTATACTGTTAAAGAGCCTGAGAAAAAATGGTCTAATTTAACTGATTGCCATGAATTGTATTGTGCTGGTCATATGCTGGAAGCAGCTGTTGCCTATTACCAGGCTACTGGTAAAAGGCAACTCTTAGATGTCATGATTCGTTTTGTTGATTTGATAGATAAAAAATTTGGTTCAGAGTCTGATAAAATACAAGGGTATCCAGGGCATCAAGAAATTGAACTTGCTATAATACGTCTATATCAGATTGAGCCAGATGAGAAGTACTTAAAACTCGCTAAATATTTTATAGACCAGAGAGGTCAGGAACCTAATTATTTTGTTATTGAGTGGGAGAAAAGAGGCAAGATTAATCATTGGAGTGAAACGGTAACTGATAAACCTTACCTTGATTACTTCCAGGCTCATAAACCTGTTAGAGAACAGGAGGCTGCTATTGGCCATGCGGTTAGGGCCCTATATATGTATAGTGGTATGGCAGATGTAGCTCTGGAAACAAAGGATCAGAGCTTGATTGAAGCCTGTGAAAGATTGTGGAATAATACCAGCAAAAAACAGATGTATATTACTGGTGGAGTTGGTTCAAGTGGACATTTGGAATCTTTTACTTTTGATTATGATCTGCCCAATGATACTGCCTATACTGAAACCTGTGCAGCTATTGCCCTTGTTTTCTTCGCCCAAAGAATGTTCCATATGGAAGCTAAAGCTGAATATATAGACGTTCTGGAAAAGGCTTTATATAATGGTGTATTAAGTGGAATATCTGAAGATGGTAAGAAGTTTTTCTATGTAAATCCATTAGAAGTACAGCCAGAGGTTTGTAAAAAAAGAGATGACCATAAACATGTTAAACCAACTCGACAAAAGTGGTTTGGTTGTGCCTGCTGTCCACCAAATATTGCTCGATTGTTGGCTTCAATAGGGGAATATATTTATTCTTATAGTGATGATGAGCTTTATGTAAATCTTTATGCTGATAGTATAGCTAATGTTAAGATAAATGATCAAGAAATAAGAATTGAACAGAAAACTGATTATCCTTGGGATGGTAATGTAAATATTACTCTAGCAACAGAAAATGATGCTGAGTTTACATTGGCTTTAAGGATTCCTGCTTGGTGCAAAAAAGCTGACTTAAAGATAAATGAGAAAGATGTTTCTATTGCTGGTACCAATGATAATGGATATGTTCATATAAAACGTATTTGGTCTAATGGTGATAAAGTAGAACTAATTTTAAATATGTCTATAGAGAGGGTTTATTCTAATCCTAAAGTACGGGAAAATATAGCTAAGGTAACAATTCAAAGGGGACCTATAGTTTATTGTTTAGAAGAAGTAGATAATGGCAACAATTTACCGGCGATTTATTTACCTACCGATTCTAAACTTACTGCAGAATATAGGAGTGATTTACTAGGTGGAGTGACTATCATTAAGGGTAGAGCACTAAAACTGGATCAATCTAGTTGGGGAGATGAATTATATAGTACTGAAAGCCTGAAATTCACTAATGTTGAGATTACAGCTGTTCCTTACTTTGCATGGGATAACAGAGATGCTGGAGAGATGTTAGTATGGATGAATAAAATATAGGGATAGCAATAAAGGTTGTTCTTCACTTGATTCTGTTGAGTTTTTAACAGGATTATGGAATGAATCTAAAAAAGTATAAAGCCATTCTCTTAAAAACAGTGAGGATATTAAAACAGTTAAGAGGCAGATGGTAAAAAAAGGTGGTCTTTTAAGACCACCTTTTTACTTGAATAAAACATTATATAGTAGTAAAATAGTGTTAACAGTAAATTATGGAAAATTTATTTGTTCTTTATATAGTGTAAAGATTTACTTAACAGATTTTATAAAAGAAGAAGATAGCGAACTCGGGGTGAAAGATTATGAAAAGGATAGATGAGGTATATCAGACTGTGCTTATACTGGAAAAACGAAATAAGAATGGATTAACGGCTGCTCAGATTAGTAATCATATGGATACTGGAAGGGCTAATATAAGTCGTTATTTAAATCAGCTTTGCCGGAACAATAAATTGGAAAAAATTAACGGTAGACCAGTTTTATATAAAACCTTATCTGCACATACAGTAGATAGGA
>JADQBV010000444.1 GCA_016278415.1 Halanaerobiales bacterium | reverse complement strand
TAAAGAGAGTTACATTAAAGAGATGATGAGCAGTTATAATATTGATCTAATATTTAAGGAAAAATAGCCATATAATAGGGGGTACTACTATCTATTGCAATAACTAAAGTAAGTTATCATAGCAAAGTATATCTTGTAATGTATAATCAACTTCTATTTGTTGGTTTTCCTCTACTGATATGTCATCGTAATAATCCTTAAAATCATAATAAGTATGTATATTTTCTATATTCAATTCTGGTAAAAACAACCTTACAATATTGTTTATAAACTCTTTGTTCCATTTTCTCTTATCATTACTTACACATTCAGGATTAATTATTACTAAATCTTTTATATTGGTGCGTCCTTGCCTCAACAACCAATTGCTATAAAAATCTGTTGGGGGCAGACTATAACCCCATATAATTAATTTATCTGCATATTCAATTTCTTTGGCTGCTTTATTCCATATATTCTTAATAAAAGGATAAACACCATAACGTTTATTTAAAACAGGTGGAATTACCATGTATTTCATTTCTTCATGGCATACAGAACAAAAGTGTTTAATATTATGATTTAATATTGGGAAAACTTTACCATAACCTCTACAAAAATTATTAGAGCAATACAACCAGTCTATTGAACCATGTAATTTTAAATAGAAACCAATCTCTTTATCATATATATTATAAGGTTGTGGAACAGCTATGTTCTTAAAAGTATTTTCACCATATGCTGACATATCAATAATCATATTCTTATAATGTTTATACTTACATTCACCATAAGATTCCCCTGGACTTTCAGGCAAAATTTCCCTTCTCCCTAAGATATTATCAAGTAAAAGATCCCAATTAAATGAAACTATACTATCACATTCGTTTAACATTTCAGCCATTTTAAAATATTCCTCTACGTTACCTGTTAGGTTTTTAGATGACTTATCCAAAACTATTCTAATCAATTCTAATATATCTTTTTTTACAGTATTATTTTCTGGTACATTATACTTCTCAATATCAATATCTATATTAGTCATCACTTTTTCTATGTCAATAGAGGAATCCATGTCTAATATGTTTTTTCCAAAGTTATCTCGAATATAACTACTTACATTATTAAAAATGATTATCCTATTTCCATCTTTATTCATAGTTATATGTAATTCCCTAGCCTTTTTAAAGAACTGATCAAATGAAGGGAAATAACCATTTGTATGTCCTATCGATGCTCCTGCTCCTAAAATCCAGATAGTCTTCAATTTTTAACCTCCATCACCATATTTTAATCTTTTATAAACTCTAGTAAGTCATCATTAGGGGGTAATAATTTTTTAGGTATATTCGAAATTAAATTTAAATGATTATAAATCCTTATTCTGGTTATCTGTGAAATTTTATACCAGTTATTATATAAGTCATCCTTTTCAAATATAAAGTTTGAATAAAAATCCATAAACTCTTCTAAAAATTTCTTTTCACCCAATAGAGCTATACCCATTAATTCACTAAAACCACCCATAAAGAAGGTAATACTAAATAAATTTCTCTCTAAAAAGTATAACAATCCTCCCCTTCTTAAATTAACAACAGTTTCATTACCAATATAATTTGCCCAGATTCTAAATAAGTAAAGTATATCTACTATAGTAACTGGATATTTTATTTTCAATTCATCCTTAGCCTTTTTAAAGTCTTCTATCAAGTCATTTTCTATTTCATAAAAATCTTTTCTATCATTCCTTGGATATCTGGAATACTGGTATTTCCACTCTCTTCTATTAATACTACGGAGATCTGCTGGATTAGTAAGTAACGGAATCGATATATTAAACGGATAATATAGCAAATTATTAGAAAATTTTTTAAGCATAACATTATTGAAATGATTTGTTGTTTTCCTATGTTGATAGGTATTTAATTTATTAACATTAGTAAAAGGAAGGGTATTATAGAAAGTATAAATTGCGTAATATGCCTTTACAATATACCAAGAAGGAAACATATCTACCTTCCAATTAGATTTATCAAAATCCACAATTGTACCTATATCAAAAGGATCTTTTTTAAAGGGATATGATATTGCTAATTCATTATACCAACCCTGCTTTAAATAATATATGAAATCGTCTTTAGAGTAATTTTTACCAATTAGTTTTTTTATGTTTTCAATGCTAATGTTGTTTTTTACTAAATATTGTTGAAACAACATCTCTAATCTATAATGTTTTGATTTAATAATGCTACGTGAGGAATATAATAAACGAAGTACCCAAACAAACCTATCAATAGTATTATGAAACTTAATATAGTCATCAATGTCTGAATATCTTCCGATTTCCCTATAATTACCCCAATATCTATTTAACCCCTCAGCATCAACACCGTCTTTCTCATTAAAAAAATCCATAATATTCATAATATCACTATCTCCTAGAGAGCTATAGTTTGATTTTTTTTACTAACCAATACATTTTCATCGTGTAAACCTTTATCATTACGAAAAGATGTATATTCTTATCGCGCATACCTATACTTTACTTCCCGTTTTTAATACTTATTTATTAATAAATCCATGTTACAGTAGAGAGCAGATCCAGAAATATCAGGAAATAAGGTTAAGTGATTTATATTCATTCTGTTTAAAGCACTCAATACCGTTTTATGTCTATCTAACTCGAAAATAAATTTTATTAATACCACATTATTAACATTTTCGAAATTATTTATAACCCATTTCTCAATATTTATAATGTTATCATCGGTGTATGTAAAAACTCCTTTCTGATTTATTAGTCGGATATTTTCATCCAGCATAGGCTCAATTACATTTAATCCCTTCTTTTCTTTTATTCTATTTTGATTTAACCCCCATATAACTTTCTTTTGATCCCCCTCTTTTCCTGTTAGTTCCTGAAATGCAAAGAAAGCAGCTACATATGGGGAACTAGTCCAATCTAATAATGGAGTGGCTAATCCGTAATGTTGTCCTAATGCAAACCATTCAAAAAAGCTTAGGTCTCTGGGATTCGTCCCCCGTCTTCCTAAAACTGCTTTTTTAAAGTTTTCCAATTGTTTATGTATTATCATTCCTCTACAAATGTCTATATCTTTTTCATCTATAAGTCTATCTAAAGTAGAAACCAAATTCCATTTTTCTGATGCATGACCCCTCCATATATATTGATCCTGATTTAATAAGTTATCACAGAAAAAATTATTAAAATCATTCCAACTATTAAATTTATGACAAAAAACACCATCTAAAGTTTTACTTTTTATTTCCTTTTTAGTTAATCTCAATAATACTCACCTCTATAATAATGATAATTATACAGTTATATAAAAAAAGAACACTATCCTAGTATTTCTTTTAAAAACGATATATTCCTGCAATATTTTCCATAAAAATTATTATTATGGCAATATTTTAAAACATATTTAAAAGGGAGCTTTATAGCTCCCCAAATCTTATATAAAACTTTTATCTCTAATTCTACATATAATTTAAAAATTACACAGTACTTTATTCATATATTTAGACAGCTATATCTGATCTAGTAAATCATCTAATTTGCTATCAATACTTTCATTACTTTTTATAAAAGTGTTATCAGTCTTTAAATTAACATCTATTTGATTACTTTCCATAGAGTAATTTCTTACAAGTTCAAAATAATCTTTGCCAACACCTTTCTTGTGGTCAATAAATTCCTTTAAAATATCCCGAATAACTCTAGATCTATCTCCCCTAGCTAAAGACTGATACCAATCCCTTATATCATCATCCCTATCTGGCCGCAACCTTATAGTTATCTTCATTTATATACACCAAACTACTCTTTAAATGACCTGTTAGCAATTTTAAGATAGCCATTTACATTACTGAATTGACCATCCTCCACTAGGTAGGAGTTATCAATATGCTCCTTTACATATTTAAACACAGCAGCTCCTCCACCACCAGTAACTAAAATCTTTTTATATTCCCATAACTGGGGCCAGAAACTATTAATATCACTAACAATTTGCTGAGCGGCCAGGGAGAATGCTTTTTCCCTTAACTCCGATATATCATACCGCTGTCCATTGATATCTATAGCCCCTACCCTTACTATATCGTCTAATTGATAGATTGGCTTGTCTACATTAAACTGATCTTTTAATTGACGGGATATATGCTTATAGGCAGTATTAAGGCCAATATTAGAGGTATAACTTAGCTTATCGATAAACTCCAGCTTATCAGTCACAATAAAATCTGTTGTTCTAAAACCTATATCAA
>JADQBV010000209.1 GCA_016278415.1 Halanaerobiales bacterium | reverse complement strand
CCATCAAGTCCATCTGTTAGATTTACCGCATTAGAAAAACCAACTACTATAAAAACGATAAAAAATATTAGCCAATAACCAAGATCTAACTCCCACCCTGTAATGGGAAATAAAATACTTGTTCCTATATCAGAATAAAAAGTAACAAATATCCCTAATATCAATCCGACAAGTATTTGACCCAGTAATTTTTCCCTGGCTCTTAAACCAAGAGACCTCTTACTACGTATTTTAATAATATCATCCAAAAATCCAACAAAACCCATAGCAAGCGTAGTAATAAGTGCCCATACAACAGAACTATTTAGATTTAGAACTATAAATGATGTAATAACAACCGCAAGTAGTATCAATATACCGCCCATAGTAGGTATACCTTCTTTTTTCATATGAGAGCTAGGCCCTTCCCCTCTTATCTGTTGTCCAAAACTTAAAAATTCTAAACCCTTTATTAAGCCAGGACCAAATAAAAGTAGGATTAGAAAAGGTAGTCCTACTGCAATAAAATAAACCATAATAATTCCTCCAAAATAATATTAAAAACTCACTTAAAAAAAATCTATATTTATAATTCCATTTATACTATTCTCGTTCTTCTCCACATTAGTTGATGGGAAATGTCCGAACATTTTGCTATTTACTTCATTCATAGAAAAGTCTAAACCCCAATTACTCCTTCACTTAAGAAGCAACAAAATCAAACTCGCTATCGCTCAGACAAGATTTTGTTAACCAGCTTCTTGCAATCAGTCCGTATTGGAGACTTTTCAAATTCCATCAGTTAAATATCAAAATGCCTAAGAATATTACCAAACGTTATAGAAGGTAATTTATAATCAATCCAACAAACCCTTTACGATCTCCTCCATCTTATTGCCTCGCGAGCCTTTGACCAGCAATATATCCCCAGGCTTTAAATAGTCATTCAAATAGTCAAATGCCTCTTGATTATTTTTAACTCTTTTCACCCTACTCACTTCCATACCAGCATTTTCTGCACCATCTGCAATTATAGATGCTATCTCTCCAACAGTTAACAGGGTATCTATCTGCATATTTTTAAGATATTGCCCTAATTCTAAGTGAGCCTCTTTTTCCCTATCACCAAGTTCCAACATTGCTCCTAAAGCAACTATAATTCGGTTACCTTCCATTGAACAAACCGCTTCAATTACCGCCTCCATAGATAAAGGATTAGCATTATATGTATCATTAATAATTGTTATACCATTATTTGATTTTTTTACATCCCATCTCAAGGCTGAATATTCCACATTGGAAAAACCAGCTTTTATATTTTCCCAATTTAATTCTAGTAAACGTGCAACAGCAATAGCTGATATAGCATTATAGACATTGTGTCTTCCAGGTCTATCTATATTTAACTTAACGGTTTCCCCATGATAATGGATTGTGAAATCAACACTACTAGATGAAAGATTTATGATATCATCTGCATAGATATCAGCTTCAGAAGAAAGACCATAGTATATTATCTTTTTGCCATTAAAAACCCTTTTCATCTCACGGACATAATCATTATCATAATTAAGTACGGCTATCCCATTGCTAGCTAAAGATGCAATTAATTCACTCTTTCCTTTAGCTACATTTTCTATACTTCCCAAAGTTTCAAGATGGGTTTCTCCAACATTTGTAATCACAGCAATATCAGGTTTAGCTATACTACTTAATAACTTTATTTCACCTAAAGCACTCATGCCCAATTCTAAAACTGCGACTTCTTCATCCCCATTAAAACCCAATATCGTTAAAGGAAGTCCATAATAGTTATTTAAATTACCTTTAGTCTTTTTGGTTTTATACTTCTCTTCTAATAAGGATGCAATCATATCTTTAGTAGAAGTTTTCCCAGCACTTCCAGTTATAGCAACTACCTTAAGGTGTTTTAAAAGTAGCCTATAAGCCCTAGCAAGTTCCTGTAATGCATGAGTGGTGTCTTTTACCTTAATAACAGTAATATTATTATTTACTTCCACTTTCCTATCAACAACAACAGCAGTTGCACCATTTCTAATAGCTTCAGCTATATAATTATGGCCATCATTTTTTTCCCCTATAATTGCAAAAAATAATTCCCCTGTATTTATAGTACGGCTATCAATAGATACACCTTTTATTTCAGAATCTGTGTTGCCTTGAATAATTTCCCCTTCAATTGAATCTACTATATAGTCTATTTTTAAGCTTTTCATTATTTACCATCCTTAATTCTCATATGGAGGGCTTCCCTGGCAACTTCTCTATCATCAAAAGATATTGTCCTGTCTTTAAAAATTTGATATGTTTCATGTCCTTTACCAAAGATTATCACCATATCATCTGCCTTAGCCTTAGCAATTGCATATAAGATGGCTTCTTTTCTATCAGATATAATTTTATATGGTATCTCTAAATTCTGGATACCAGCTTCAATATCCGAAATAATTTCCATAGGTTCTTCAGAACGAGGATTATCTGAAGTCAATACTGCATAATGACCATATTTTACTGCCATTTTTCCCATTTTTGGTCTTTTACCCTTATCACGGTCACCACCACATCCGAAAACAACGATAATCTCACCTTTAACAAATTCAAGGGCAGTTTTTAGAACATTCTCCATACCATCAGGTGTGTGTGCATAATCAACAATAACTGAAAAATCTTGACCCTCATCTACTAATTCAAATCGACCAGCAACTCCATTTACTTTTTCCAGGCCTTGTTTTATTTCTTCCCCACTTAAACCTAAAGCATAACCACAGCCTATTGCTGACAGAGTATTATATACATTAAAAAGTCCCGTCAATTTCATATTAACCGTAAAATTCATTACACCTTTGACAGAAAAAGTTGCCCCATGAGGTGATAATTTTATGTCTACAGCCTTTAAATCCGCTTCACTTTCAATAGCATAAGTAATTATTTTACCTTGAGATGCCTTTATTACTTGCTCACTTTTCGGATCATCTATGTTTATTACTGCATAGCCACCTGGTTTTATTTGTTCAAACAATTTACATTTTGCTTTTAAATAATCATCGATAGATTTATGATAATCAAGATGATCCTGTGTTATGTTAGTAAAGACTGCTATTTTAAATTCCATACCAGTAACCCTCTTAAGGTCAAGTGCATGTGAGGACACCTCCATTACCACCTGAGATAATTCTGCATCACTCATTTTTTTATAAAGGCTATACAAATCTAAAGACTCAGGAGTAGTCCTGGTTGCAGGAAGAGTCTTTTCACCTATTATATTCTTAATGGTACCGATCAAACCAACGCCAATACCAATATTATCCATCATGTTTTTAATTAAATAAGTAGTAGTTGTTTTACCATTTGTACCTGTAATGCCGATTAAATCTAATTTTTTAAGTGGATAATCAAAAAAAACAGCAGATAGATAAGCCATGGATTCCCTACTATCTGCTACCTTAATATATGTAATTCCTTCAATATATTCTATTATGTTCTTTTCAATAAGTATAGCAATTGCTCCATTTTGTATTGCCTTATCTATAAATTTATGACCATCCACCTTAAATCCTTCAATACATACAAAAAGACTACCAGCTTCAATCTGACGTGAATCGTAAACAATTTTAGTAATATCTTTATCTAGAGTACCAGTAATTTCTGGATTCTCTAAGTCCTTAATCAAATCTTTTAGAATCATCTATTCTACCTCCACCGTTATTTTAACCATATTTCGGTAAAATTAACCATCCTCTTTTAATCCCACTGAAATAATACTTCCACCTGGTACACGCTCACCTGCTTGTATGTCCTGTTTTACTATCTTACCTGAACCAGTACTTTCCATTTTTAAACCAAGTTGACTGAGTAAATTTTGAGCAAGTTCTTTAGTCATTCCTTTAAGATTTGGAACAGCTACCAGGTAATTTTTCCCATGATCTTCTTCAGTAAACAATAATACAGTTGTTCCTTCCATTACTTCAGCACCTGCTAAAGGAACCTGTTTAATCACTTTATTAAGTCCACCTATAATTTTAACATCTAAACCATTATTTCTCAATGTTTTTTCAGCTTCAGCAAGGTTTTTATCGATTAATTCAGGCACAAATAGTTTGTTTGGTTCTTCTATATTATCATCTTCTTTTAATTGTGGAGGAATTTCTAAGTAACGAATGGTATCATAAGCAATATTACGAAATACAGGTGCAGCTGTTTGGCTACCATAATAAGGGTATCCTGTTATATCATACAATACAACCGAAATAACTAATTGTGGGTTATTAATAGGTAATATACCAATAAAAGAAGCATCAT
>JADQBV010000235.1 GCA_016278415.1 Halanaerobiales bacterium | reverse complement strand
GATATTAGAATACTAAAATACTCTTTTTTTTCTATTGCGGAATTTGGGTTTAATACATCATTGTATTTATCTCTTCAAATCACTGAATAAGACTTTGTAATACTGATAAAATATCTATTTTTGTAGGATATAACCGTGTATGAAAAGAATTCATTTCATTTTAATTTTTCTCTGTCCTTTTTTATTATTCTCTCAAAGTAAAAAAGGATTTAAAATACCCGATTCATTAAAGAATAAAAGTACTCAGTATATATACAATGCTTATCAAGATGCATATCAAATAGATAATGAACAAGCTGAATTCTATGCGAATGTAATTCTCTCCAAAGGAAAAAAAGACAACAATAAAGATTTGCTCTATGATGGGTATTATAAAATTGCCAGAATAAAAAATCTAAAGGGAGAAAACGGACATCCCTATGCAGACTCACTCATTGCCCTGGTAAAAAATAAAACGTATAAAAATTATCCTTCTAATGCATACATTATTAAAGGGATATTATACAACAATGAGGGGAAGTATAAGGACGCTTTAGATCAATATTCAATAGCTTTAAAATACAGTCCAAAAGATGATCAAGAATTTTTCTACCGTATAAAATTACTAATAGGCATACTGAAAACTGCAACTGAAGAGTATAAAGAAGCTTTACCCCTTTTCAAAGAATACCATGAGTATCAGAAATCTAAAATAGGCACTCGCCATGAAGATATAAGAGGATATATCGGTTCTATTTTTTCACTCGCCAATATTTATGCTAAATGTGAGCAATATGGAAAAAGCAATGAACTTATAGCGTTAGGAATAAAGGAATGTAAAAAGTACAAAATCTACTCCCAATACAATTACCTCATCCTGCTGAAAGGCATTAATAATTACTATTTAAAAAACTTGCCTTTGTCATTACGCTACTTACAATCTGCTGAAAGATTATTAAGAAAAAATAAAGATTACTCTAATCTCTCCATTTTATACTATTTTATTGGCAAAGTGAAACATGAATCTCATCTGGAAGATGAGGCCATCCGTTATCTTATTCAATCTGATTCAATTTCTTATGCGATACAAGATTACAGTCCTGTGTGCAGAGATGGATATGAAATTATTATCGATTATTATAAGAAAAAAGGAGATATAAAAAATCAATTAAAATATATTAATCAACTTATCTATGCCGACAGCGCTATTGCAAAGACACAAAAAAATCTTTCCAAAGAAATTTTCAAAAAGTATGATACTGCCTTGCTGATAAAAGAAAAAGAAGGACTCATAAAAACTCTGAATAACCGAAATTCAATTTATATATGGTTCATTTTATTTTTAATCATTTGTTCAGGTCTTTTTATCTATATCATCATTGAAAATAGAAAAAAAATCAAAAAATATGAGAAGCATGCAAAGGAGTTGCTTGAAAAAATGGACAATAGAAAAATAATCATTACAGAAAATGAACCCTTCAATGCGCCTAAACAAGATGAAGAGGAGAACAAAAACCATATATCCTCTCATCCTAAATTCCAAAATATCATCCAAAAAATAGAAATTTTCGAAAAAAATCATTCTTTTTTAAGAAAAAACATCACGTTAGATTCACTATCTAAAGAGTTTGATACGAACCGAGATTATCTGTCTAAGTTAATCAATGAATTAAAAGGGAAAAATTTCACTCAATACTTAAATGAACTCAGAATAAACTACATTGTTTCAGAGCTTAAAACGAACGAAAAAATGAGAAAGTATACCATAGCTGCTATCTCTGAGGAAATTGGGTTCAATAATTCTGAAACTTTCACCAATGCTTTTAAAAAGATTACAGGAACATTGCCTTCTTATTACATTAAACTTTTAAATGAAGAAAATTAGAATTTCTGAAATGGTTGTGGATGTGGTGATGTGGTGATGTGATGATGTGATGATACGGTGATGTGGTGATGAGGTGATGAAGTGATGAGGTGATGAAAAATAATTCATTGCGCTAAAAACAAAAAAAACCAGCAGTTATTTACTTCATTACCAGAATTTTAAATTTCAAAACACACCCAACACCCCCTCTATTTTATCTCGTTTTTTATCAATTTCGGCAGGCTTTTCTTGAAAAACTTAGATTATGACTTCATATTTGTAAAACCGAAACAGATGAGGTAAAAACTAATAACAAGAAAAGCGGAAACCGAAAAGCTAAAAAGAGTAGGAAAAATTTAAACAATCTCATTTTATGAAAATATGAAATATGAAAATATTTAAAATAGTTTTAGTTCTTATGAGTTCTTTAATGTTTGGACAAACTTATAGAGTAATATATGAATTAAAGTACAAAACAGACTCTTTGAAAGATCAATATAGTAGTCAAAATATGGTATTAGACATCAGTGAACATGAAACTAAATTTTACTATGAAAAACTACTGAAATTTGACTCATTAAGTAGAAAGGGAATTAATATAAGTTTTTCTATGCCTCTACAACAAATTTTAAAGAAAGCAAAGGGAGGAAAAATGTACACAAATTATTATTCTGTAGATGGACAATATTTTCAGTATAATACATTAGACGAAGTGAAATGGGAGATATCAGAAGAAAATAAAATAGAAAACAATAATCAATTACAAAAAGCTAAGACTTTTTTTGGTGGAAGGTATTGGGAGGCATGGTTTTCTAATGATACACCATTACAAGAAGGCCCTTATAAATTCAAAGGTTTACCCGGATTAATATATGAAATCAGAGATTCTAAAAACAATTTTATATACCAATTAATATCTCTCACTAAACTAACCGATGTATCTGACACTAGTAACATTGTTGAAAGCTGCTTAGGAATTAAGCCCATTACAGTTACTGAAAAACAATTTAAGAAAATCTTATTGGATAAATATTTAAATCCTTTTAGTCAATTTGATAATATGAATGAAGGGAATTTTGGATTTCAATATGGGGATAAATATATCACTACAAAAAAAGAACTATCTGATATAAAATCATCTTATCAAAAAAACATTAGGGATCATTACAACCCTATTGAATTAGACAAAGCTATACCATACAGATAAAAAATCTTAAACCAGTCACATTCAACTTTGGATACTAATCAGAAGAACTAGCCATCTGAATTTCATTTTAATCATTAATAGATTTCTAAACTGCAACTTATTTTCTTCTTACAGCCCATCACAAATACATAATCAATGAAATATTTATTTTTTTTACTGCTGATTTCTTCGCAATTAAAATCACAAAATAATTTTGAAGTTCATGGAAAAATCATTGAAAATGAACCTGAGAAAATAGTAGCAACCTATTTGGATGGGAATAACAAAATGATTAATGATACCCTTGAAGTGAAACAATCAAAGTTTAAAATTGCAGGAAATATTGATCAATACAGTAATTTGTCTATAGTTTATAACAACAACACCATTAGCTTTATTATCAATAGAGGGATTACCAACGTTACCATAGAAGGTAATAAAATCATTAATATAAACGGAACTGGAGCAATAACTGAAAAAAACAAATTAAAATCTCCACGTTATTCCGCCATTAAAAATACTGAAAATGAAATTTTTTCTTTACAAAATCAGTATTTGAAAGTTTACAGTAAAGATAGCATTAAAGCAAAAAGAATAGCTACTCAAGGACAAATTTTACAAACAAAATTATTAGATGAGTACAAACAATTTATTAAAGAAACCCCAAATTCTTATCAAAGCCTTGAATATTTAAGAATTTTAAGTCCACAAATTAGTTTTGATGATTATGAACATTTATTTAAGTCTTTATCGTCTCAAGTAAAAGATAATTTACTAGGAAATAAAATATCTACGGAAATAAGAAACAAAAAAAATAACAGCAAAGGAAAAGTAATTGAAGATTTTGAAAAAAAAGACATCAATGATAACACCATAAAGCTTAGTAATTTTAGAGATAAAAAAAGTGTATTACTGATTTTCTGGGCTAGTTGGTGTGCTCCATGTATTGAGGAATTAAAAATTCTTAAAAAAGAAAATATAAAACCTGAATTACTGGAGATTATTTTAATCTCTACTTTAGATAAAAAAGAGTCTTGGAAAGCTGCCATTGAAAAATATTCTTTACAAGAATACATCAATATTAGTGATTCAAATCCTCCACAAGACCTTTATCAAAAATATTCTATACCATTTATCCCTACTTCGTTCTTGATCAATAAAGAAGGTATAATCATTGGCCGGTATGAAGGTCTACAGACGGATCAAGTTCTAAAGGATATTTATACTACTATTTCTAATTAAAGATTGATGGGGTGCGAGGTATGAGGGAAGAAGGATGAGGGATGAAGGATGA
>JADQBV010000393.1 GCA_016278415.1 Halanaerobiales bacterium | reverse complement strand
AACAAATACAGCTCCAATAATTACAAAACCTTTAACCACTAACTGTAAATATGGGCTTACATTAAGTAAATTTAAACCATTATTTAAAACACCAATAATAACAGCTCCAATAAGAGTTCCTATTATTGTTCCTCGACCACCTGCAATATCTGTACCACCAACAACAACTGCTGCAATGGCATCTAACTCCCAGCCATCACCCGCAAGAGGCTGGCCTGAACCAAGTCTTGAAGCTAATAAGAGGCCACTTATAGAAGACATTAATCCTGAAAGGGCATATACCTTAATTTTTAATTTTTTGACATTAATACCTGAAAGTCTTACAGTCTCTTCATTACCACCAAGTGCATAAACATACCGACCGAACCTGCTTTTATTTAAAATAATGTACATAATAATAAAAATAAGTATCATCGCATAGACTGGAACAGGTAGTGGACCAATATATCCTCGCCCGAGCATTGTAAATTCTGGAGGCATTCCAGAAATTGGGTATCCATTTGAATATAATAATGCAGAACCTCTGGCTATAGACATTGTTGCAAGAGTAACTATTATAGCTGGGATTCTTGTATTTGCCACAACAAAACCATTAAAAAACCCAAAACCAATACCCACTATAAATCCAATTAATATGGCTGCTGGAACTGGCATACCACTTTTTATCATCCCAGCTGTTATAGTCCCTGTAACAGCAACAACAGAACCAACTGAAAGGTCTATTCCACCAGTTAAAATAACAAATGTCATTCCTGAAGCTATAATTGCATATAATGAAATTTGTCTGGCTAAATTTATCAAGTTTCTAGTTACCAAAAAATACGGACTTGCAAAAGACAATACAATTCCCAGCATCAATAAGCCTATACTAGCATAAATTTCTGGTTTATAATAACTATTATTTATTTTATATAATATATTATTTTTATCCATTAATATTTACCTCCCCGGCAGCACTCTGCATAATTTTTTCTTGATTAACTTCATCCTTACTAAATTCTCCCGTAATTTTTCCTTGATGTAAAACTAAAACTCTATCACTCATACCAATGATTTCTGGTAATTCAGAAGATATCATTATAATAGATTTTCCAGCCTTAGTAAGTTCATTCATTAATAAATAAATTTCAAATTTTGCTCCTATGTCTATCCCTCTTGTTGGTTCATCAAAAATCAGAATATCACTATTGGTAAACAACCATTTTGCAAGAACAACTTTTTGCTGATTGCCACCGCTTAAACTTTTAGCTAATGTATTTATTGAGGGAGTCTTAATATTTAAATCAGAAATATATTTTTTGACTTTTTCTTTTTCAAGGTCAGCATCTATTAAGTATTTACCTATTACTTCCTCTAACCTAGCTAAAGTAACATTACTTTTAACTGGTTGTTCTAAAACTAATCCTTGTTGTTTTCTATCCTCAGGTAGTAATCCTATACCATGTTCAATACTATCACGAGGTGATTCTATTTCTATTTTATTACCATAGAGTTCTATCTTACCACTATCTTTAAGATCAGCTCCATAAAGAGCTCTAACAAGTTCAGTTCTTCCAGAACCAACCAAACCAGCTATACCCAATATCTCACCTTTACGTAAATTAAAACTTATATTTTTTAATTCATTATTTCTACTTAAATCTTCAACTTTTAAAACTTCCTCTCCTGGAGTTGCCTCTCTTTCTGGAAAGGATTCTGTTAACTCTCGACCTACCATTTGTTTTATAACATAATTTTTATCAACATCTTTAACTTTGTCTCTAGAAATAAATTCTCCATCCCTTAAAATAGTAACCGTATCACCAATTTCAAAAAGTTCATCTAAATGGTGAGAAATATATATAATTGAAACATGTTCAGCTTTTAAACTTTCTATAACATCAAACAATCTTTCAAGTTCACTTGGTGTTAATGTAGCTGATGGCTCATCCATAATAATTAGTTTGGAACCAAAAGATAAGGCTTTAGCAATTTCTACAAACTGTTGTTCAGCTACGCTTAATTGTTTAACTAAAGTTTTAGGATTTATATCTGCTTGCAATGAATCCAAAATTTCACTAGCATCTTTATACAATTTATTCCAGTCAACTAAACCTGATTTCTTCTGTGGCTCTCTTCCCAAAAATATGTTTTCTCCTACACTTAAACCAGGAATCGAATTAAATTCCTGATATATTATACTGATTCCTTTTTTCTGAGCATCAAGTGGAGTAGTTAAATCTAATTTTTCTCCACTAAAATATATTTCTCCTGCATCTTTTTGATATGCTCCAGAAAGTATTTTCATTAAAGTAGATTTACCTGCACCATTTTCCCCAATTAATACATGAACTTCACCCTTTTCTACAGTAAAATCCACATTATTTAATGCCTGCACACCATAAAACTGCTTTGAAATTCCTTTCATTTCTAATATATTACTCATTAAAAGCACCTCTCTAATAAAAATTTACAAAGGAGGCCTACTTAAATAGGCCTCCAGTAAATTGTTTTTTAATTATTACCAGCTAAAGCCTTCAGCATTTTCTATAGTAATTAATTCAACTTCTACTGGAAGATAATCTGGTACTTCTTCTCCATCTAGAATCTTAAGACCATACTCTACACCTAATTTACCAATTTTAGCTGGGTTCTGCGCAGCTGTTGCAGCCATTGCAGTTCCATCTAAAATACCTTGAACACCATCTGGGGATCCGTCAACACCAGTAATAAATAATTCATCTTCTCTTCCAGCTGCCTGTACTGCTGCAAGTGCGCCTAGAGCTGTTGGATCATTAATACCGAAAATAGCATCTATCTCTGGTTGTGATTGTAATAAGTTTTCAGTAACTTCTAATGATTTAGTAAGATTAGTTTCACCATTCTGTTCAGCAACTACTTCAATATCAGGATATTCAGAAATAGTATCCATAAAACCTTTATAACGATTTCTAACTGAAGTAATTGGTGTACCATTAACAACTGCTACTTTACCTTCACCATTAAGTCTTTCTATTGTATACTCTGCATCAAGAACACCGGCCTGATAGTTATCTGAACCGATAAACATATCACGTGGACCAGCAGCGTCAACATCTAAACACACAACAGGAATCCCTGCTTCTTTAGCCATAGCAACAGCTGGCTCAGCTGCATCAGAATCAACTGCATTAAATAATAATAGATCTATACCCTGAACAATCATATCTTCAACATCAGCAAGCTGTTTTGAAACATCAAATTGTCCATCAGATACTAATACTGTACCACCAAGCTTACCTTCTACTTCTTCTTTAACAGCATCTAACATTGCTACAAAGAAAGGATTATTGGTTGTCATAAAAGTAATACCAACTTTAATTCCTTCATGAGAACTAGCTAAAACACCACTACTAATTGAAAGTACCATCGCAACAACTAAAACATAAGTAAAAATCTTCTTCATAATCTTTTTCCTCCTAGAAATTATATTTTTGCGTACGCATTTATAATATATTGCATTTACTGTGCCAAAAGTACAACTTCCATAAAAAAAGTTAAAAACAAGTTAAAAACATACACTTTTAAAGCTAATATAAAGTATGATAATTTTTAAATATATATTTTTATCTGAATAATTAAATAAATCGGAAATCATTTTCAGGGCTTTTAAAGTAAGATAGGAATTTACTTTCGTTTGCTAGCTGCAATTATCACTGTATATGTTTTAATATATAAAGAAATTATTAGTTTTACTTTATCCTCTTTTAGATTTTCTTGATCTAGAACTTGCTAAGCCAAGTGATTTTCTATATTTTGCTACAGTTCTTCTAGATATATTAAGCTCATATTTTTGTAATAAAACATCTGCCAATTTACTATCGTTTAAAGGAGCACTCTTATCTTCAGAGGCAAGTTCTTCACTAATTATAGCTTTAATACTAACTGAAGATAGATGATCGATACCACTATTAAAGAAAAATTTCAAGCTAAAAATACCATATGGTGTCTGTAAATACTTGCCAGAGGTAGCTCTACTTACTGTAGACTCATGCATATTGATCATTTTCCCTATTTGTTCCATTGTCATTGTATAAAGGTGTTTTAAACCTTTTCCAAAAAAATCATACTGTTTTTCAACAATGGCCCGAACTATCTTTTCTATAGTTTTCTGCCGTTGTTCTATACTCTTAATCAACCAAAGAGCAGATTCATATTTTTTTCTAAGATATTCACTTGTTTCCTGATCATTATTATTTTTTAGTAAATCATAATAATAACTACTTATCCTTAAAGTAGGGTATGAATTTCGATTAGAAACTACTTTGAATTCCCCATCTTCATTTTTTACTATTAAGTCAGGAGTAATGTATTCTGTACTAAAATTAG
>JADQBV010000003.1 GCA_016278415.1 Halanaerobiales bacterium | reverse complement strand
ATTTAAGAACGAAGTCGTTAACACCAGGTATAATATTACATGCACTTATCGATACGATATAAAATCACCCTTTGAATAGTTATCGTAATGTTAATTATATCAGCTGGTACCTGGCTGGCTGTTATTTTAAACTACTTTGATGAAAAGTATAATCTGGAGTGCTGGAAAACCCTTAAAATGCCTGATGCTTTTCTATTGAAATTCACTGATGGGGATTTGAAATATATAGAAAGATTAACAGATATATTGGAGTGTTGAATATGAAGATAGTTTATTTACGAGATTACCCGGAATATGTTGATAAAGTTGTTGACTGGGTCTATAATGAGTTTTAAAATGAAGCTAAAGTTAATAGAAGCATTTTTGGAATTAGAGGATAAATATATACATTATATCGAGGAATGGGAAGAAAGTGGAGAAAAAATAGTTCCATATGCATCAAAAAGAAGAGGTATGACATTTTCTGAACTACTATGGGAGGATGATAAGACTGATTTAATTTTAGTTCCTTCTTTATTTGCTATATAAATTCCCGATTTTTTTCCGAAAAGTGGTTTACTATGAATATATGCAAATATGCTGCCGTCTGGTGCCCAGGATAATTCTCGATAACTAACTTTATCTTTTATCAATCTTAATTTATCCTTTCCGCTGTTGTTTAAAAGATAGATACCTGGATCATCACCATCAAAGTAAACTAATATATTATGACCATCTGGAGACCAGACTGGATTATATTATGCTTTATTAACTTGCATATAGTCGAGGAATAAATTATGATATAGTACATAGATAGTTAATATAATAATTACTGAAAGGAATTTAATTATGATATATACAGACGGAGTACACTTGGTCACAGATGGTGAATTATCAGAATTACATGAGTTTGCTCAGAAAATAGGGCTTAAAAGAGAGTGGTTTCAAAACCATAACATAAAGCATCCCCATTATGATATTTTGGGGGAGATCAAGGAAAGAGCATTAGAAAATGGCGCCAAGGTAGTAGGTAGTAAAGAAATTGTAAGAATTCTACGTAGGAGATAAGTGAAAGGGTGGTTAAAATATATATTTCTAAAAAATCTGTACTTTATATTATCTTTGTATTAATAGTAATTTTAGGTGTATTTCTAATAATGAAGGGAGATATTCTTTTTATGAAAAAATTATATACATCAGAAGTGAAAGCAGAACTTGAGAAGACAGAATTTACTAATACGACTTTTACAGAAGCAGATATTGCGTTATTACCAAAGCCTGTACAGAGGTATTTCAGGTATTGTGGATATCTAGGTAAACAGAAGATGTCAAATGCTAAAATTGTATTTGAGGATGTTGACTTTATAAGTAATGGTAAGGAGTTAAAGCTACAATCGGAACAGTATAATTACGTCTCTGAACCTGCACGAATTGCCTACCTGAGTTCAAAAGTTATGGGAATAATCCCCTTTGAGGGTAGAGATAAATATCAAAATGGTAGAGGTTCTATGGTTGGTAAATTGATGAAAATAATAACTTTGTTCAATGTGACAGGACCTGAAATGGATCAGTCTGCTTTAGTTACTTTTTTAGCAGAAAGCCTTATTGTCCCCAATGCTGCACTACAGAACTACATTAAGTGGGAAGAAATAAATAGTAATAAAGCTAAAGCAATTATGAATTATGGTGGGATAGAAGTGGAAGGTGTCTTTACTTTTAATGATAAAGGAGAATTTATTAGGTTTGAGACAGATGATCGCTATATGGATAAGGGGAATGGGGTAATAGAAAAAGAGAGTTGGACAGCAGAAATTGATAACTACATAGAAAGAGATGGTATCAGAATTCCAGGAAGAATGAAAGGGATATGGAATTTGAGTGAGGGTGACCTGGTATATTTTGATGGTAACATTACTGATATAAGCTTTGATAATAGTGATATATAATTATAAGCAAATGCAACTCCTGTTTTCGAATCCATTTAAGTATATTATAGAAAATTATTTTTCATAAACATTTGACAACAATATAAATTTGATGTAAAATTTATATTGTAATATTTATATATTACGATATACTAATATATAATATAATGTTGGAAAATTATATAACTAAGTGAGGAGATTAAAATATGTTAAATTTTTTCGGAATAGGAAACAGTAATAAGATTAAAGCTGATCTTGCAAAAAAGGAACTAGAGACAGATAAAAGCATTGCTCTTGTTGATGTCAGGACAAGACAGGAATATAATAATGGACATATACCCGATAGTATATTAATGCCTTTGAATAATTTGGCTGATAGTGTTGAGGAAAAAATACCTGAAAAAGATCGGAAGATTTTTGTATACTGTGCAAGTGGCGCTAGGAGCTCATCAGCAGTGAGAATATTAGATAAAATGGGCTATACCAATGTTTATAATTTAGGTGGGATCACATCCTGGCCTTATGAGACAGAATAGAGAATGATAATGCCTGACCCAAGTGGTCAGGTTTTTTAATACTTTTTATTGTACTTTTTTTAATAATGAATTATAATTAACTCAAGGTTAATTTTAAAAGAGCAATTGAATAATGGATTATAAAAGGTGAAAATTATTACAGGAGGTGATATTATCAGAATACTCATAATAGAAGATGAAATCCAGTTATGTGAATCATTGCAGGAACTCCTTAGAAGCGAAAATCATATTGTTGATTATGTCCATGAGGGTGCAGGTGGTATAAATAATATTATGACTAATAAATATGATGTAATTATCTTAGATATTATGTTACCCGATATGGATGGTATTGAAGTAATGACTTATGTAAGGGAAAAGTATAACACAATTCCTATTTTACTTTTGACTGCAAAAAATAAGATTACTGATATAATTAATGGTCTTGATATGGGAGCAGATGACTATTTAATTAAACCCTTTAATCCAGGTGAACTACTGGCAAGAATACGAGCACTTTATCGAAGAAATTATGATATTCTCAAAGAAGATACTATCTCTCTCTCGAATATAACCTTAAACAAGTCTACAATAGAGCTTTGTTCTCAGAATAAAAAGCAACATTTAACACACACAGAACTTGAATTAATTAATTTATTCATAAACAACCCTTGTCATGTTCTTAGAAAAGATATGATTATCAGCAAAATATGGTCTTTTGATGAAGATGTAAGTTATAATACACTGGAAGCCCATATATCTTCACTCCGGAAAAAAATGCGGTTTATTGCTGCAAAGCCTGAAATAGTTACCATACGAGGAATAGGTTATAAAATGGAGACCTAAACTATGTCTAAACCGATGAAATCAAAGTTAAACAAAGAAATGGACTATATTTCTGAAATTATACATGAGTTTAAAAACCCCCTTACTATCGCTATTACAAACCTGGCTGTAGTAAAATCCCATAAAGACGAGTCAGTCCAGTCACAGGAGAAATGGTTAGGATACATACAATATCAATTGGAGAGGCTCTCAAAGCTAACAGATGAAATGTTACTTCTGGAGCAACTGGATTCCTCTATACCGGATAGGCTAGAAAAATTTAATCTAAGTTCACTTTTAAGTTTTTATAGTAAGAGTCTAGAGGCATTAGTAAATGAAAAGAATATATCATTAAATAAAAACCTAGAGGACAATATATATCTATATGCAGATAAAGAACTTATAACAAGGCTAATTAGTATTTTAACAGATAACGCAATTAAGTACACCTTAGAGAATGGTATAATTACTATAAACTTATACCAATCAAAAAAGAAAATTTTTATGTCAGTAGAAAACACTGGTATTGGAATAGAGTCAGAACATATTGATCGTGTTTTTGACCGTTTTTATCGAGTAAATAACTCAAGAAATAAAAATAAAAATAAAAATAAAAATAAAAATAAAAATGAAAATGAAAACGGAAGTGAAAGTGGAAGTGGTCTTGGGCTAGCAATAGCAAAGTCTATCGTGGAAAATATTAATGGAGCTAAGATATCAGTTCAAAGTACGGTAGGAGAGAAGACAACTTTCTATGTAACCCTTCCTAGAACAGATTAACTATCGTTGTTAGTAGTTATCAGGCTATAATAGAAAGCAGTTATAAAGTAGTTATTAAAGAAAGTAGTTATGCAAAGATAATTTTAAAGCATATTTAAATTTTATAAATGAGTTAGGCAGAGAGGGTTCTAACTAATATCTTTATGTAGAATTTTTATCTATCCTGAAAAAAAGAATACTACTGCAATTTAATTACAGTAGTATTACATACTTGTACTAAACATATCTTCATACTAATTTATTAAATTATCAGAAATATGTTCATTATTTAGGTATTTCTACTTCCTTATACCTCAATGTTTTTATCTACATTTGTTTTCCGACGAAATTTAGG
>JADQBV010000092.1 GCA_016278415.1 Halanaerobiales bacterium | reverse complement strand
ATAGCCTACACTCGCTTTCCAGGCGAGCCCCTTAAGCCAACTCGGACACCTCTCCATTTGGAAGTTGGAGGTTAGAAGTTGGATGTTGGAATAACCTTTAAACATTTAAACCTTAAAAGCCCAAAATCCAAAAACACCTCTTTAACTTCAAGTAATTACTATACAATCAAAACCCTAGTTATTTACCAAGTCTCGTACTCTAGGTGGCGGAAGGGGAGGGATTTGAACCCTCGAGACACTTGAAGGTGCCTACTCGATTTCGAGTCGAGCGGTTTCAGCCGGACTCACCCACCCTTCCAGAATGGGTTTATAACTATATCAGTAATTAATACTTAGCTAATCTTAAGTTTTTCTTTTATATCAGCTATATCAAGTGTATTCTCTGCAATTTGTCGTCTATTTGTAGTCTGTGTTCTGCGAATTTCTTTTACAGTTTTATTGATATCGTTAACTTTTTCTTCCAGATTATCAAACCTGTCTTCGAGATTATCAAACCTGTTTTCGAGATTATCAAACCTGTTTTCAAAACTAGCAAAATTTGCTTCCATTTCTTTTTTAAAACTATAGAAACCCTCAAGTAATTGATCCAATTTGTCGCTCATTTTTGATGCCCCCAGATTTTTTATTTTTATACTATCTACTTCTCAATTTATTAAAAAAATCCTGCATTAGATGGCGACTTTCTTCAGCTAAAATTCCACCTTTAACTTCACTTACTTGATGGTTTAATCTTTGATCTTCTACAATATTATAAAGACTACCTGTAGCTCCAGCCTTAATGTCGGCAGCACCATAGACTAATTTCTTAATACGTGCCTGTACAATGGCTCCTGCACACATAGGACATGGTTCAATTGTAACATATAAATCACAATTATCCAATCGCCAACTCTGCATATTTCGTGCAGCATCCTGAAGAGCAATAATCTCAGCATGGGCTGTAGGATCATTATCCCTTTCTTTAAGGTTATATCCCCTACCCACTATTTTATCGTTATAGATAACTATAGCCCCGATAGGAACCTCATCAATCTCCAGGGCTTTTTTAGCTTCTATTAATGCTAATTCCATATAATCTTGATCAGTTCTCATAAAATAAACTCACACATTTGTGTAAGTCCTCCTGATAATAATAAATTTAATGGCGTGCCCGGAAGGAATCGAACCCTCAGCCTTCTGATCCGTAGTCAGACGCGATATCCAGTTTCGCCACGGGCACATATTTATTGATATCCAGTAATCTCTTACCAGCAAATAATATCTTACCATAAAGCATGAAAAAAATCAAATATTATTTCTAATAAAAATTTGCCATTTTCATATTAATAGGCATCTTTTTTTGTAAAATATAATAATAAGTTATCTTATAAAAAAACAACTAGCAATTCTTAAGTTTTAAATCAGAAATTTACTAGAGCTGCTTAGAACCGAACAAAATATATTTTACTATTTTTATAGCATTATGTCAAGCATATATTATCGTTGGTAATGATTTACATTATTTTTATTGATTTTAAATTGAAATCTTTTACAATACTTTTTATATAAAACAACCTCTTTCATAATCAACTTAACTCCAACCTGATTAGTCTTTTAAAGGTAACCATTCAAGTACTCGCTGGATTTTTTTGTCCCAGTAACCCCATTCGTGTACAGCAGATTCTTCTTCGTAAGTTAACTCTATACCCTGCTGCTGACAAAGATCCCTAAAACGAATGTTGTCTTCATAAAGAAAATCCTCCGTACCACAACATTGAAACAAGCGTGGTAAATCTACATCATTATCCTTTAATTTTTTAAGAAGATAAAATAAATCATTTTCACTATTTCTAAGTTTTCCATTACTACCGAAAATTAATTTAAATTCCTCAAATAAATGGTCCTCTTCCGGTACTCCTTCAACCGCTTCAGCAATATCTACAGCACCAGAAAGACTGGCTGCTGCTGCATACCTATCTGGATGACGTAATGCTAATTTCAAGGCACCATACCCCCCCATAGAAAGCCCTGCAACAAAATTATCCCCCCGTTGTCCTGATATAGGAAAAAACTGTCTGGCTATCTTTGGAACCTCTTCACTAATATAAGTCCAATACTTATATCCCTTCTCCATATCTGTATAGAAACTACGGTGGACCGCTGGCATTACAACTGCTAGACCTAGTGGGGCAACATATCTTTCTATTGAAGTCCGCCTCTGCCAGATAGTATGATCATCAGATAAGCCATGTAATAGGTATAAAACAGGGTATCTATCACCCATTGCATTATTCTCCATGCCTATCTGAGAATCTGTATTCTCTGGCAATATAACATTCATTGAAGTAGAAAGTCCTAAAACCTCTGAATAAAAATCACATTGAATAAAAGCCATATATAACACCCCTCAGTTTTAATATAAAGACCTCTTATAGTAACAATTAAATTTCTTAAATTTTTACTTTAATACTTTAATAGTGTTTCGTAATAAAAAAACTGTAATAAACTAGATCAATAAAAGTTAATCTATTTATCTATAGATTCAACAGCTATTCTAATCCTATTAAGACCATCTTCTAGCAAGGAGCTAGGACAGGCTATATTAATTCTCATAAATCCCTCTCCACCACTACCAAACCAGGTTCCTACATCAAGTCCTACTTTTGCTTTTTTTACCATAAATTCTTCTAGTTCCTTATTATTAAATCCAAGTCCTCTACAGTCCAACCAAATTAGATATGTACCTTCTGGCTTTATCGCCTTAATACCTGGAATATATCGATCAATATATTTAACAGTATAGTCTCTATTTTCTTCTAAATATTTAAGTTGCTGTTCTAGCCATTCGTCTCCCTGACTATAAGCAGCCTTCATAGCAGTATATCCTATAATATTACCATTACTTACAAAGCCATTCATGGTTTTTGAAAATGAGCGTCTCATTTCACTATTAGGTATTATCGTAACAGCCCCATTTAAACCAGCCAAATTAAAGGTTTTGCTAGGAGCAATCATTGTGATTGTATTCTGTGCAATATCATCTGAAATTGAGGCCATTGGAACATGTTTATTACCAGTATATATTAAGTCTGAGTGTATTTCATCTGAGATAATTATATAATTCTGTTTCAAACATATATCTGCTAACTGTCTTAACTCCTTCTCATCCCAGACTCTACCCACAGGATTGTGTGGACTACATAATATCATCATATTTGCAGGGTTATTTTGCATATACTGGTTTTCCCCAATAGACTTCTTATAGTTTTTCTTACTACTACTATCTATATTACCATCATCCCTACTACCTAAATCATCATCATTACTAAAATTATCAATATTATTAGCTAAACTCTCCTCCAAGCCCCTAAGATCCATCTTATATTGTATCTTATCCTGCAAAAGTTGATTCTCTATAAGACTAGCCCCACTATTTTTTACTGAAGAAAAGAAAGGATAATATACAGGTGGTTGTAACACTACATTTCCTCCAGGACCAGTAAAGGTTTTTAACGCAACATTGATAGCCGGTACCACTCCAGATATGTAAACCAACCAATCAGTTTTAATCTCCCATCCATACCGTTTTTTCACCCATTTTACTACAGCCTCATTTAATTCTTCCCCTGGTTCAGTATAACCAAAAACCCCATGCTCTACCCTTTTTTTGATAGCTTCAATCACTACATCCGGCGCTCTCCAATCTGAATCAGCAACCCACATAGGAAGCAGGTCATCACAAGCAAAAACCCTATTACAAGCATCCCATTTTAAAGAATTTGTATTACGCCTATCTACTAATTCATCAAATCTTCCCATATTTTTATCAACATCCTTTTTATTTATCATAGTAAAATAACAATATTTATTAATATGTTTGTACCTTATATACAATTATACATCATATATAAGTATAATTTCAAAATATATATTTTAATATATTAAAAAAAGCAGAGGACCTAAATCCCCTGCTTCTAATTAATTGTATTTTATTTTAAATATACTTTAGGCTAATTAAAACTACTCAGCCGCTTTTTCATATGATGCTTCTAGACGTTTGTAAGACTTATATCTAGTTTCAGCATCTTCTTCAGCTTTCTGGAAGTATTCCTTAGCGATTTCAGGGAAAGTCTTTTCAAGTGATGTATAACGTACCTCACTCTTTAGATAATCCTGGAATGATTCGCTAGGCTCTTTAGAGTCCATACTAAATGGATTCTTTCCTGCTTCTTCAAGTTCAGGATTGAATCTATATAGATGCCAGTATCCAGCTTTAACAGCATTCTTTTCTTGGGCAACAGAACATCCCATACCCTCTTTCAATCCATGAGCAATACATGGAGCATAAGCGATAATCAAGGATGGTCCTGGATAGGCCTCTGCTT
>JADQBV010000133.1 GCA_016278415.1 Halanaerobiales bacterium | reverse complement strand
ATTAATTCATCTTCAAAGTCAATGATTTCGGGATGGAAGGCTTTTTTGATGCATGAACAATATATATTATATTATACTACATAATGTCGATTTGTTAAGTTAATATCAGGATATTGTTCAATATAATAATGTTTGTTCTCGGCAGGAAAACACCTTTAACCGTTGAAATAGTATTGATATAGGTGATAAAAAATGTGTGAAAGATAATATTGATAATTTTTCTTATAATATAGAGGGCAAGGGGATGAGAAAATGAAAGTACTAATAGTAGATGATGAGATATTAGTAAGAAAAGGACTGGCTATGGGAATTGATTGGGGCAGTCTGGGATTTGATGAGATTAAAGAGGCCAGTAATGGTATTGAGGCTCTGGAAATTAGCCGAGAATTAGACCCTGATCTGGTATTAACTGATATACGGATGCCTAAGATGGATGGTTTTGAATTAATTGAGCAACTGAAAATATATTGTCCAGATACAGTAACTATTGTCTTAAGCTGTTTGAATGATACTGAGCATGTAAGACATGCCATGCAGTTTGGAGGGGCTTTAGACTATATACCAAAATTATCGATGAGTACAGAAGAACTGGCAAAGATTATAGAGAAGGTAAAGAAATATATGGGCAAACAGTGTCTTGTTATAACTGAAGAGTCTAAGCATGTCCATGTAAGTCTTTCGTTAGAGCAAGAATTAGAACTAAAAAGATCCTTAGAGAGTGGTAATAAAGAAAAAGGATTAGAAATAATACATGATATGTTTCAGCAAATTCCAGACACAAAAATTGCCTCCCTGGATACTGTAGAGTGGCATGAAATAATAGGGATTCTTTCAAGTGGTCTAAAAAAGTATGCTGGTAGTATTTATGATATAAAAGTAGGAGATAAGTTATCAATCCAATGGATTGAGGAGAGCCAGGATATAAGAGAATTAAGACAAAGGCTTATTGATGTGCTTAGATATGCCTTTGATTATATAGGTGAGTTAAAAAATCAGCAGTATGGTAAAGAAGTCACATTAGCTATAGAATATCTCTATAGTCACTTTAATGAGGCCATTAAATTGCACGATGTGTCAGTAGAGGTAGGAATCCATGAATCTTATCTCAGCAAGAAGTTTAAGGATGCTACTGGTATTAATTTTATTGATTATCTAAATCAAATACGGATAGACAGGGCAAAGGAGCTTCTGCAAAACCCTGAGAGGCTTGTATATGAGGTCGCTGAAATTGTAGGTTATAGTAATGAAAGTTACTTCAGTCGGATTTTTAAGCAATATGAGGGGATTAGTCCCAAGCAATATCAGAAACAGTGTGGAAAATAGTACAATTTTATAGTAAACTAGTATTATTTTAATATTATAAATTGATAAAACAAAATAGTCTAAAAATTCATAAACATTATTCATTCATTTTAATTAGACCAGAGTATATAATTAAGACAAATCAATATATTAAATAAACACTAGGAGGAGTCAAAATGAAAGGTAAGATTACTATTTTATTGAGTTTTATTATGGTTTTTAGTTTATTGATAGGGAGTGTGATAGTAGAAGCTAATACATCACCAGTAGAATTAATTATCTGGGGTGGAGTTCCTGCTGAAAGTGGTCCACAGGCATTGGTAGATGCCTGGAATGAAGAAAATCCTGATATCCAGGTGGAATATGTCAGGTTTGTTAATGATCCTACAGGAAATACAAAACTGGATACCGCTTTGTTGTCAGGGGAACAGATTGATCTATTTTTTACCTATTCTGCTGATTTACTGAAGAAGAGAGTTAATAGTGGTATGATAGAAGAGTTGGAGCCTTATGGATCAACGGAATTTATAGAACAGGAAATAGTTGGGAATGGGGAAGGGTTAACATATGTAGATGGTAAGTTATATTCTATCCCAACTGCTAGAGAACCAATTGGTATTATGATTAATAAAAATATGTTAGAAGATGCTGGTCTAAGCATTCCAGAAAACTGGACATTGGAAGATTTTAGAGATATAGCTAGAAAATTAACTAAAAAAGTTAATGGCAAGATTGTTTATGGGGCAAATATTTATTATGCGGAATCTCCACTTAGTGTTCCACAGGCAGTATTAGGAGGAAATTACCTTTATAAAAGTGAAACAGAGAGTAACTTTGATCACCCATTGTTTGAAAGTAATATCTTCTTTAAAGAAATGATGGATGAGGGTATTGCTATGCCTTTTGAAGAAATATTCTCAAGGAAATTGGAGGCTTATTCCCATCCTGCATTTTTAAATGAAGAGATTGCAATGATGCCTTTTTCAGCATGGATGCTGCGCTATGTAAAGGATTTAGAAAACTTCCCACATGATTTCCAGGTCGTGTTTGCACCATTTCCTAGACCTGATGAGGATACCCCTAATCCATATCAGGCAACTTTAAATAATTTTATAGGTATGAATAGTAAGTCGGAATATAAGGAAGAAGCCTGGGAGTTTATGAAATATTGGGCAACAGAAGGTTCTATACACATGCTTTCAGGTGGGAAGATACCTGTCTGGAAAAATATTGCATCTGAAGAGGTTACAAATGGAATATTAGGTGCAGATGCAGAAGAGTTATTTGATGTAAAATCATACAGAAAAGTAATGCTTAACCCAGAATTAAAATATGTTGTTGATACAATAATGACAGCTTATCCTCAGGTAGTACAGATATACAAAGAAGAAAATCAAATGTTTTTCTTAGGTGCTACAGAGCCTGAAGAATATTTAATGAATCTAAAAACCAGAGCAGATAAGGTTATTAAATCAGAAGCAAAATAGCTTAAAAAACCTATGGGCTGGCAGATGGTTGCCAGCCTATTTTGTAAAATGGAGGGATGCCAGGATGAAGATGAATAAGCCAATTGTTTCTGAATCTAAGAAGGTGAAGAAAAGAAAGAAGAAATTTAGTTGGGTTCCATATGTTTTTGTTGCTCCAAACTTAATTGGATTTACAGTATTTATTTTACTACCTGTACTATTTTCATTATTCGTATCTTTTACAGATTTCAATATTTATCAGGGATTTGATAAATCCTCCTTTGTTGGAATCAATAATTATATTGAAATGTTTAGTGACACCTGGTTTCTTGCAGCTGTCAAAAATAATTTAATTTATACAGCAGTTACCATTCCGGTACTTATCATATTTTCTATCATATTTGCTACAATCCTTAACGATAAGGTATATTTTAAGAATCTAATGAGGGCTATGTTTTTTATCCCATATGTTGCAAGTATTGTTGCAATTTCTGTTGTCTGGATGATGTTATTTAATCCATCACAGGGACTTATTAATCAATTTTTAAGGTTTATTGGTATTGCTAATACCCCGGGATGGCTGGGGAGTATGCAGTGGTCTCTGCCGGCTATTATCATTGTAGCGATCTGGATGGGTCTGGGCTACAATATTGTAGTCTATATGGCGGGACTTCAAAGTATTCCTAAAAGCCTCTATGAATCTGCTCAAATTGATGGGGCTAATGTATTTCAGACCTTTTATTATATAACAGTTCCAATGCTGAGAAGCACTACATTCTTTTTGTTAATTACTAATATTATAGGCTCTTTTCAGGTCTTTGGAACGGTCAATATTATGACAAATGGTGGTCCAGGGAGATCGACTACAGTAATTGCTCATTACATTTATTTGGCTGGTTTCAGATATTTTAAAATGGGTTATGCTGCCTCAATGGCCTGGATGCTGCTTTTAGGTATATTTGCTGTTACATTATTTCAATGGAAAATTCAAAAACGACATGAAAGTCATTTTTAGGAGGTGGAATTGATGAAAAAAAGAGAAAAAACTACTAAAATTATTTTGACAGCGACAATTTTGATGATGTCTTTATTAATTGTGTTTCCGTTTATCTGGATGGTATTATCTTCTTTTAAACCATTAAATGAAATATATCAGTTTCCCCCTTCTTTATTCTCAGAGAATATGTCATTAGAGAATTACAAAAAGGTATTTCTTGAGCAAGACCCATCTTTTGCACTTTATTTTCGTAATACCTTTATTACTACGACTCTTTCTGTTATAGGGACAATGATCACTGCATCTATGGGGGGCTATGCCTTTGCAAAACTTGACTTTAAATACAGGGACCAACTTTTTATGCTTTATTTAGTAACAATGATGGTGCCTTTTCAGGTTTTAATGGTTCCACAGTTTATTTTGTTTAGATATCTAGGTATTTTTAATACTTTATGGGCTTTGATATTACCTCGATTATTTACCCCGTTAGGAACCTTTTTGATGAGGCAATTTTTTGTAGGTGTCCCTAATGAAATTATTGAGGCAGGCGGGATTTCAACGACGCGGCGCCCTTGGACGATCCCTTCGCCGTCGAACCGG
>JADQBV010000436.1 GCA_016278415.1 Halanaerobiales bacterium | reverse complement strand
CTGTAGCTACAGTAGAAGATATAAAAAAACTGTGTCAGGAAGCTAATAAATATGAGTTTGCTTCTGTTTGTGTAAATCCTATCTTTGTACCTCTGGCTGCAAAATTATTATCAAGTACATCAGTTAAGGTTACAACAGTAGTAGGATTTCCTTTAGGTGCAAATTCATCAGAAACAAAGGCTTTTGAAACTCGAAATGCTATAAAGAATGGTGCTCAGGAAATAGATATGGTAATGAATTTAGGTGCTTTTAAATCAGGTGCATTTGATCTTGTTCGGGCTGATATAAAGGCTGTTGTAGATGCTACTAAGACTGCTGGTGTTACATCTGATATTATCGTAAAGGTTATACTTGAAACTAGTTATTTAGACAGAGATGAGATTGTACAGGCCTGTACTCTTGCAAAGAATGCAGGTGCCGATTTTGTAAAGACCTCCACTGGCTTCGGTCCAGGTGGGGCTAATGTTGAAGATGTAAGTTTAATGCGAAAGACTGTAGGTCGAGAAATAGGAGTAAAGGCTTCTGCTGGTATTAAAGATTATCATCAGGCACTTGATATGCTTGATGCTGGTGCTAATCGCATTGGTGCAAGTTCTGGTGTAGCAATTGTGACTGGTGAGGGTATATCTGAAGAAGATTATTAAATATGGGTATTATTAGAACAGAAGCCCTTGTACTTAAACAGTTTGATCTTGGTGAGGCTGATAAAATTATAACATTCTATACAAAGGATTATGGAAAAGTTCGTGCTGTAGGTAAAGGTGTAAGGAAAAGTAGAAGCTCAATGTCGGGAATTGTACTTCCTTTTAATTATAATTTAATGACTTTTTATCAAACTGCTTCATTGGATAGAATTAATCAGGTAAAAAACATTTTTTCCTTTGCAAAACTTAGGGAAGATTTGACTAAGATGGCATATGCTTCTTTTATGGCTGAATTGATTGAAAAAGTAGGGCTAGAGAATGACCCTAATCAGGCACTTTTCTCTTTACTTTTATCCAGTTTTCATCAACTTTTAAAGGCTGATGAGCAGATTGGATTTATTGAATTAACTTTCAAGGTTAGGTTACTAGCTATTTTGGGTTTAAAACCAGAACTAGATAATTGTATATCCTGTAATAAGGAATTATTATGCTATAAGAAGAATATATTTGATATTGAGCATGGTGGATTAATTTGTAAGGAATGTTATAAAAAATCTACTGAGAATTCATCTGTAAATAAGTACATATTATATGGTGAATCAGTACAAAAAATGAAGAAATTTTTTGAAACTGGTTTACGATCATTACCTAACTTGAAGCTTTCCAAAGTAGCATATGAGCAACTCGACGAATTTATCAATAAGTTTATGATATACCATCTAGATATAAAACTAAAATCCTTTGATTTTTTGAATATGATAAAAAATTTAGGATAAACTTTTAATGAGGTGGTTTAATGGATAATTTAGAAAAGATTGATATGATTAGGGAAAGGTTGGGCGTTAGTTATGAGTCAGCCCATTTAGCTTTACAAGAGTGTGATGGAGACGTTGTTGCAGCATTGATAAAGCTAGAAAAGGATGGTGCAGAGCGTACTACTTTTAAGTCAGATGTATTACATGTAAAGGGACAGGAATTAGTAAATAAGATTAAAGAGATTGTAAAAGATGGTAATGTAAATAAAATTATCGTAAAGAATGACAAAAAAACACTGGTTGAAATTCCGGTGACTGCTGGAGTAGCAAGCCTTGTATTATTTCCTTATTTAACATTGATAGCTGGTGCTACCGCTATGTATAAGGATTATACTCTAGAAATCGATAAGAAAAAAGATGATGAGACTGAGGCAGAGGAATAATACAAATTACGAAAAATTATAATTTCAAGAATGAAATTATAATTTTTCTCTTTATTTTATCTTAATAAAGCAGATTACTAGTACTGGTTTTTATTATATATTAAAACTTCGTAGATGAATTTATCGTATAAAGCTTGGTTAGCCATGACGGTCTCGATGACCTAATTTCTAAATTATCAATGCGTAATAGAAAAGAAAATTTAGAAGCACTTCACGCACGGAAAAAAACTAATTCCCAACTCCTCTTCCAGGCTATGAATAACAAAATAAACTCACTTTGCTACGCTACGTTCAAACAGGATTTTGTTAACCATTCATAGTCTTCCATGCGGGGCTGGAGCTTTTTTAACGTTCATTCAGCAAATGGCTAACCAGAAATTTTAACTAGAATAGTAGTAACTACGAAGTTTTAGTTATATATATATAGTGTCCTGGAGTTAGGGGGGCTAAAATGTTAAGTAGAATTGATATAGAAGAGCGAGAAGAAAAAAACTTATCACAATATGCCTGCTTAAGTAAAGATAGTAAAGGGCGTAGAAAAAAAGAAGATTGTGATTTCCGAACTATATTTCAGCATGACAGAGATAGAATAATCCACTCTAAGGCTTTTAGACGTTTAAAGCATAAAACACAAGTATTTATAGTTCCTGAAGGGGATCATTACCGTACACGCTTAACACATACCTTAGAGGTATCTCAAATTGCCAGAACTATTTCACGATCTCTAGGATTAAATGAAGACTTAACTGAAGCTATTGCTTTAGGTCATGATCTTGGTCATACCCCTTTTGGTCATGCCGGTGAAACTGCCTTAAACCAAGTTAGTGATATTCCTTTTTCTCACAATGTACACAGTTTAAGGGTTGTAGATATAATTGAAAATTTGAATCTTAGTTATGAAGTGAGAGATGGCATATTAAATCATACAGGTAGCAATGAGCCTATTACATTAGAGGGGCAGATAGTTAAAGTGTCTGACCGTATAGCTTATATAAATCATGATATCGATGATGCTGTTCGCGCAGGAATAATTAGTATTGATGATATACCAAATTCAATCATTAAGATTTTAGGGAGAAGTAATTCTGAACGGATAGATACGATGATTAGAGATATGATAGAAGCTAGCTGGAATCAGAGTAAGATTAAACGGAGCAAGAAAATAGAAGAGGCTACATTTAAATTAAGGCATTTCTTATTTGATCATGTATATATAGGGTCTATTGCAAAAAAGGAAGAAGATAAAGCCATTTTGTTAATTAAACAATTGTATAAGTATTATTTAGGACATCTATCAGATATGAATTATATAACCGATGAAGAAAACATAGATGATCATCAAAAAGTTATTGATTATATAGCTGGGATGACTGATCGTTATGCAATAAATAGATGGAAAGAAATAAATCTTCCCTCACCATGGATAGAGAGTATTGTAAGGTAAGACATTAGTTTGTAATAGCTATAAGATTTTTTATAAAATATAATATTAACTTAGTAAGGTATTTTAAACGAAGTAAGAGAGCCAAAGACTTGTGACTAGATCACAAAAAAATAAATTCGCCTTCAATGCAGGATTTTTTACGTTTATCATGAATTAATGTCTTAAAGACAGCTTATTTATTTTAATAAATACTTATATTTATTTATGTAGAGATTATCGGCTTATTAATTAAAAAAATTGCAGGAATTTTAAAAGATATGCAGAATTCCTATTACAGGGTGAATAAAAATTGTCAGGAATTAATGAAGATTTTGTCGAAAAACTAAAATACAATGTTGATATTGTTGATATTATATCTGATTATGTACCTTTAAAAAAGGCAGGTAATAATTATAAAGGCCTTTGCCCATTCCATCAAGAAAAGACTGCTTCCTTTAATGTTAACCCTGACAAACAATTTTATTATTGTTTTGGTTGTGGTGCTGGTGGTGATGTGATAAGTTTTTTAATGGACTTAGAGAATACTACTTTTAGAGAGACATTGAAAATTTTAGCTGATCATAGCGGAATGGTAATGCCAGCAAATGATAATCCATATTATCATAAACAAAGAGAGGAAAAAGAACGTATATTTAGGCTTAATAAATTAACTGCTAAATTTTATCATTATTTACTACTTAACTCAGACGTAGGAAAAGATGCCTTGAATTATTTGAAAAAAAGGGGTTTCAATAAAGAAGATTTTAAAACCTTTAAATTAGGTTATGCCCCTAATAGGTGGCAGGGATTAGTTAATTTTTTGAAAAAAAGAGAATTTACTGAAGATGAATTAATTAATGCAGGACTAGTTTCCAGAGGAAAAAATAATCAATGCTATGATAGGTTTCGTAATAGGGTTATATTTCCTATATTTAATGTTCGTAGTGAAGTTATTGCCTTTGGTGGACGTATATTAGATGAGGAAGAATCAGCTCCTAAATATCTTAATTCACCTGATACTCCTGTCTATAAAAAAGGGGAAAACTTATATGGTCTTAATTGGGCTAAAGAAGAAATTAGAAAAACCAGTAATGCTGTAATTATGGAGGGTTATACTGATGTATTGACAGCACATA
>JADQBV010000278.1 GCA_016278415.1 Halanaerobiales bacterium | reverse complement strand
TTTCACTACGCAAATTCCCTAAAAAACACTTTATTAGAGTTTTTTCCTGAAGGTTCTTTAAAGCACTTATATTGCTTATCTTGTTTTTTGATAAACCTAAAGTGGTAAGATCGGTCAAACCAGCGACTGCTTCTATATTACTTAAATGATTCTTATCGGCATCAAGAAAATTTAATTTTGTTAGAGATGCAATTGGAGACAAATCATCAATTTGATTAATTTCAATTGAGAGGTATCTCAGATTAATAAAATTTTCAAGACCATCAAGGGTTTTAATATTTCTCTTGATTGGTTCAAAAAGCTGAGTTATACCTTCAGCATCAGATTTTGTTATAGTACCCTCCGGTTTCTTAAGTACTTCTCTTACTGCCTCTTCCAAACCAGGATCTGATAATTTAACCTCCTCAGCAAAAATAATACTGGTACAAAGTGATAAAATCGTTAGAATTAAAAGTGTTATTAATAATATTTTTTTCATTTTACATTCCTCTCTCAATAGATTTGTTAAATGCAAGATATAATGCTTGTCGTTTTTTCCCTTCAGATAAAAAAATATTAATCTCATCTTCAAGATAAACAGCAGGAACACCTGTATCGATACTAATCTCTTCAATTTTTGGTAGTTTTCTTTTGCAAAGCAGATAATAAGTGCAAAACTCGCTACAAATAAAGAATATCCCACAGAGCTAACAAGCTTTCCTATGTCTTCACCTGCTACCCTTAAATATACTTTTCCTTAAAACTTTTCTGCAATAAAAGCTTTAAGGTTACATTTAATATATGTTCTTTTGTATCATTCATAATTTATCACTTTACCTCTCCCTATATTCCTTTAATTTTCTTTTACTTTTGAGGAACTACCTGGTGAAGTTGAATGAGATATCCGCTAGTATTATTAAATACTGTAATTATTGAACCCACAGTTTTAGTAGGTTTCATGGTAAACTCAACACCTTGGTATTTCAATCTCTTTTTCAACGCTGTCAACTCCAAGTGACGTTGCGGGTATACCTGCTCAAAAATAGATTTTTGATATGTCATAGCAGCAGGATTACCATTTGGTTCAAGGAGCAACTGAGTTCCTTCTGGATCCTCAGGTGAAACTACCGTTTTTAAGTAGTGTTACATAAGATAATTGACGGATCTCCGTATATTTGTAAACACATAAAAATAAAACTATTACCCATATGACTACCTGATAACAGTTTTATTGGTTCTCTAACTCTTTATTTAACAATTATGAGTTTAATCCAGACAATATAGATTTCTATGATAATCGACTTTATTATGGACTCCATCACTTTTACCTCATCTTTAATAGACTTAAGATAATATATACCATTATCAATGTGTAATCATATGTATAAAGGGGCAGAAAAAATCTGCCCACTATACTTTGATATACTTTTAGAATGATTATATATCAGAATTCTCTTACATGTTATTGTGTATTATATTTTCTAGTCTTCTTTTTCTAAGTAAGTATATTCCAATTGTACCTGCTATAAGATAAAGCATTGCTAGTATATAAAAAGTCAATCGTATTCCCCAAAATCCTGCTAATATACCGCTTAATCCCATCGATATTAAAAGTGAACCTGATTCAAAAGAATCGAGAATTCCAAAAACCTTGCCTAAGTGCTCTTCTTTAAAAGATCTTTGTACCAGACTGGGTATGAAAATAAATACCCCCATTATCGCTATCCCTTCCAGCAGAGCAACAAAAAATACTATATTAAGAATCGGAAATGTTGTATAGATCAATAAAGCAACACCGGAACAGAATGCTCCTCCACCAATAATCCAATTTGCTTTGGAGTAATTACTATAAGCACCTGCCAATATAGACCCTATAACAGAACCCATCCCTTGAAATGCCAGAACTATACCAAATTGCACTTCACTTGCCTTTACCACTTGCAGTAAAAAAGGCAGAAACAAAACATTAATTCCTCCCTGAGCTAAGGCCATTAAAACAGTAATTGAAGCAATTCCACTGAAAACATGATTAGCTCTAAAAAGATTAACTACATACTTTAATTCTCCGCTAAAGGTAATTTTTTTATTGTTAACTCTTTCTTGAGTCTGAGTAGTTTCCTTAAGAGATATTGTGCTAATCAGTATAGCAGAAACAATAAAGGATAGTACATCTATGCTGATAACAAAACTAAATCCAGTTGCTGCTAATATACCCCCAATAGCAGGACCTAAGACAAGTACCAGAGACTCTGTTAGTTCCTTAAATGAGTTATACTTAATTAATAACTCTTTTTTGATAACTAAAGGTACTACAGCAGACTTAGCTGGTCGAGCAATCATAGTAATAGCTGAATTAAAGAGAATTATTAAGTACACTATGATTAATTTTTCAGTATTTTGTATAAAAAAAAGATTTAGCAAAATAAAAGCCCTTAATAAATCAGCTATAATAAGAACTTTCTTTCTATCAAATCTATCAACTACTATACCAGCAATAGGCGACATAATTAACCTCGGTAAAAACTGAAAAAATATCGAAGAGCTTAAAGCTACCATCGATCCGGTAGAACCATAAACCCAGATATAGAGACTTATAGAAAAAACATAATCACCAAGCATTGATAAAAAACCAGCTAACCATAGTTTTACAAAGCTCTTATTCTTAAAGAGTGACTTATACTCATGAATATTTAACATAAATATCCCCTCTTTCAATTTATTTAATTGTAAAATTGATATGTTAAGAGAATATATTATCAAATACTCATTCTTTAATTTCCTTTCGTTTAATATTATTGAATAAGACGAATAAACCAGGTAGAATTGAATCGTTATCTACATTTTCAATAGTGTGAACAATACTAAATTACTGTATTATTGGTCATACTTTTAGTTTTATTTTCACCCAATATCTTAAACCACTTTCAAAAACTACATTTTTATTTTACTTAGTCTATTATATTAAATATTTATTAAAGCTACAACTATAATTGTTAACTTTATGTAAATTTTCCCTGTAACAGTTATATATCTAAATAATAACCATACTAATAATAATTAAAAGAAATCCAGATAGCGCACTAAGATATAACCTGCGTATGTAAATTCGTCCTTTTTCTGTGGTTCGACTTTTTATAAGTTTTATTCCAAAGAATAATACCATTATATCTGTTATGGAAATAATGACTAGATAACTGATTCCAAACAAACCCCAAAAGACAGGCAGAAAACTTAACATTATCTCAAAAACAAATAATGAGGCTGAAATACGAAGAGCATTCTCTCTACCGATAAGTATTGCAAGCGACTTTATATTTCGCTTTTTATCTCCTTCGATATCCATTGCATCTGCTGCAATTTCCTCCCCAAGATTAAAAAGAAAAAGCATTAGACTAAAAATACCTACAGCCTTATTCCATGGTTCTCCAACCACTATACCACCAAGAATAATTGTAATAGCAACTGAAGAACTGACTAGCAAATTACCTAATAATCCCTTTTCTTTCAACTTCCAATTGTACAAGAAGCCGATAACCCAGAAAACAATGTATAATAAAACAGCTAATCTATCAATAAAAAACGATGCTCCCAACCCTATTAATGTTGTAATAATCGTAAAAACTATAACCGCACTTGAGGAAATCAATCCTGATGGTAAGGGTCTATGCGGTACATTGACCCTATCAACTTCAATGTCAAAAAAGTCATTTAAGATCATTGCAGGTCCGGACAGAAAAAACCCCCATACAAATCCCAGAAATAATTCTGAGAGAGAAGGAAATTTACCAAGTGTAATAATTTCCCCTATGATTACACATATTCCTGCAGCGAATGGTAACTCTGGTCGTAATAATTCAATTAAACCCTTTATTTTCTTATAATTAATCATTATACTTCCCCTTCTATTTAGATTTTATATTTTTCAATAATGAGCATATTAGGAAACGTCCTTTGCTAGATCCTTTTTGCGCTAAAATAAGGGCTATTATTAGTACAGATATACCCAGAAAAAAAAGTAACATAACCCCTGTGAAAGACCTTGTATAGCAACCTCTGCTGACATATGTTGGAATAATCTTTTTCCGTAAATTGTTATAGTTTTTCCACGTATAGATTCATATATTTACTATATATAGTTAGACAGAAATAGGGATTTTCCTTCTATAACTATCAAAAGATTTTATAGTTATAGAAGGAAAATTATAAAGAATCACTTCTATTCCTTTTTATAGTTCCTAATTTTTTTATATTGCGTTGTAATTAAAATCTATTGTCATATAGTTTTGAAAAAATCATCCATTTTACAAAGATATCTATAGCCCTATGTTCTCTACCTGCTTTATCTAATTCTGAATTAAGATGAACCCCTATCATCTTTTTTGATTTATGTAAATCATTCCTGGCTACTTCTTTATTTTTCTTCAAGAACTTTGGTTTACGAAATAGTCTTATATTTTT
>JADQBV010000165.1 GCA_016278415.1 Halanaerobiales bacterium | reverse complement strand
TAGGGTTTACACCTACTAAACTATATACCATTGCTCAGACATACCATATAACGTAACCGTATTGCCGAAGTTCATGAACCTTAGCCAGACTTGGCTTAGGTTCATGAATTTGGGTGCAGCGTAGCGGAACCGGCAATATATTGTTATCCGATGGATGCCGCTTTTTTATATGAATTTTCTAATATTTTAGTGTTCTAACTATCATTTTTTTTTGAAACAGGATGCTCATTCATATTCGATGGCAATTCTTCTAATATTTCTTTTTTATAGAAATTAAGCTTAATCTCTCCAGTAGTTTTTCTTTCAGTCCAGTATCGCCCTTCTAATTTTTTATTATCTTGATTTATTATATCAAAAACAATGGCACCATCATGGGGAAGACTTCTTTCCTTTAAAATGATACGTGGCTTACTTGTGTAAATATAAGATACCTGTTTAATTTGTTTTCTATTATTAATATTAAATCCCTCAGAAACAGAGTGACTTTTCATTTCACTTGTATGCATAGTAAAACTAATATGAAAAAAACTTTGATTAACCGTAAGCAAAACTGGAATTGCTTCTATAGATTCTCCCGTCTCAGGATTAATCCAATCTGAGTGTATATAACCCACCCATGATCCATTGAGATTAGGAAATGGAACTAACCATCCTTTAAAACATTTTAGTTTCCATCCCCACTTAGTAAAGATAGCTATTAAAAACAAATCAATACTTACAACTTTAGGAACTAAACTAAAAAAATCTTTAGCTAATGATAAATTCAAATCTGATAAAGATGCTAAAATAAACCAAACAACAGATGATACTGCAATCAGCACATATATACAACTTTTTATTTTTATATTTTTCATTTTATTCAAACCCCACATAGTTCCAGGCAGCTAATATAAAATCGTTAGCCTGCTGTCTTGTCCAAGGCTGTGAATCTCTAAATAAATATTTTAGTTCACTAACTTCTCCCCATTCAGAACAAGTTTCATATGATTTTGTATTGTTGTATAAAAAAACAAGTGTATTTCTTACAATAGATTTTAATGTGGAACAATCAAAAATATTATTTGGAGTATTCCAAACTAAGCATTCAATTAAAAAACTTGGAACACACTTTGCCTCAGAAATATCATTACTCGCCATTTCATTTGATAAACTCTTTAATATTCTTACAATCTTTTTATACCTACGATATGTATTATTATTTTTCTTTACACCATTTTCATAATGTTGTTCAGGCCAGTTTCTTATCCTCGGTGGATTATAATCATCAGGTATCATTTCTACACCTGATAAATAATTATTAGCTGATGTATAACGTCTATGTTCAAAAAATGCAGCAACATCAGCCTCCACTCGATAACTGTTTTCTTTGATATCAAAAGCTTTTTTTCCTCTAGAGACAGAATCTTTACCAAATCTTTCAACTAAGGCTTCTTCAATCTCATTTTTGAAAGTTTCATAAGTATAGGTTGCATTTGAAAGATTTTTCTCAACCATTGATTTTATATTATCATCTGGGTATTCAGGAAAAAAAACATCATAACAAACAATTCCAATATCTACATCGCTATCTTTACGCACATTTACTCTGTTCCTATAAGACCCTTGTGTAAAGACAGTTATATTACGTGAATTAAGTTTATCACTTGCTTTAATTGCATTTCTTATACCTTTTTCCGCATTTTCCATTTTATCTTGTTCAGTTTTACTTGGACTTTTAGACCAAGTTGTAAATATTGATTCCCAATCTTTACTCACAGTATCCCCCTCCTGATTTTTATAAATTTATTCTAATAAACTATATATTTTAGGCATCTTTCGGATAACGTATCCGTATTGCCGAAGTCCATCAGACCTTAGATAGCTCCTATCTTGGTCTGATGGATTTGGACAAAATGACGTCAGGAATGGAGTCGGCAATATTTTGTTATGCGATCGTTTGTCCACTTTTAAGCTAATATTTCCCGTGCAACTACTTTCATTGTTTTATAAGCTTCTTTTACATCAGAATATTGCTCTTTAACTATCTCTTTATCAAATTCTACTAAAGGAGTATAATCTGCTTGATGTCTTGCATTAAATAACTCATCATATAACCTACCAACTTGTTTATCTATTTTTCCAGTCTTTATAAAGTCCCTATGTAATGCAGAGCGTACACCAGAATGTTTAGAGTAGCTATCTCCCTTTGCAGTTAAAATCGCAGACATAGAATAAAAAAGTGCATAATATAATCGGTTAATAGCGAAGGACAATCTATCATTACCAATTTCACTACTAGCCGATTGAATACTTTCTTCTGCTTTTTCAAGCCAATAGTTAACTAATTCATCTCTATGCTCTTTAGATATACTCATTTATATAGACACCATCCCGTTCAATTTCTTTATAAAATGGAGTAATATGCATAACACCATTATCCCATTTTGTTTTTTCTAATACAACAATACTAATGTTGGTGTCATGCTTTAAATTTACCTCAAAAACCATATCCGAAATTTTATTTCTTACTAAATGAGTAGCTTCTTCCCTTATAATAATTAATAAATCCATATCAGATTCTCTATCTGCTTCCTGCCGTGCTACAGAACCAAATAATACTATGTTGTATAGATCAAAATACTTCTTTAATTCGGTTTTTAACTCACGAATTGCTCTACATTGTTGATTTGTTAAAAACTGTTCCAAAACCAATTTAGCCATAATAACCCCTCTTTCATGCAAGATTAAGCTTACATAATTACTCCTACCTTTATTATAATATATTTTTCATATAAATGCATATTATTTGGACAAATGTCGCATAACGTCTCGTATTGCCGAAGTCCATCAGACCTTAGATAGCTCATATCTTGGTCTGATGGATTTGGACGAAATGACGCTAGGAATGGAGTCGGCAATATATTGTTATGTGATGTTTTGCCGTCCACCCTCGGCTCAGCTAATAATTTATTTCTTTTCAATATAACATATATGTGATATAATTATATTATAATTTGAGGTGATTAAATTGTATCATATTATATATTACGCCGAAAATAATAAATCTCCTGTAGTTGAATTCATACAAAATCAAAACCCTAAGGAACAAGCTAAAATATTAAGAGAGATTGATCTACTAGAAGAATTTGGTCTCTTCCTTGGTATGCCACATATCAAAAAGATGAAAAGCACTAAAAATATTTGGGAATTAAGGATTAAGCATAGTTCTAATATTTTTCGTATCTTCTTTTTCACTATAAAAGATGGTAAATTTGTTTTACTACACGGTTTAAGAAAAAAGTCTAATAAAACACCTAATAAAGAATTGAATATTGCTTTAAAAAGAATGCAAAACTATATAGAAAGAGGTGAGTAATCTTGGATCATAAAGATGTTAAAAAACTAATTCTTCAAGACCCTAAGGTTAAATCAGAGTATGATAACTTAGATACACTTTATAATATTAAAAGACAAATAATAAAACTTCGTGAAGAACAGGGTATAAGTCAAAAAGAACTTGCTGAAAAAATAGGGACTAAACAGTCAGCAATATCACGTCTTGAAAATGATGACTATAACCCAAGTGTTGAACTTTTAGATAAAGTAGCTCACGGATTAGGAAAAAAACTTGATATACGCTTTAATTAACAGTGGGTCTTTTCTCACTGTTTTCTCTTTTAACTTACGTAATTACTTTATTTTCGGCAAAATTTCACATAACGTATCCGTATTTCAGAAGTTCAGGGGCCTTAGATAACTCTTATCTTAGGCACCTGAATTTGGGTGCAGCGTAGCGGATCATCAGGTATATTTTTTCTCATTGTTCTATACTGTCTTCCAGAAGCATAACTCTTACAAACAAATAAAATCCTTTTAATATTTTGTAAATTAATTTTCTTCATCCCAAATAATATATTTTCCAATGAATGAATTGATTTATCTTCTATTAAAATATCTCTCTCAGGTACACCTAGTTCAATTAAATTGTTTGCAATTACTTCTGCTTCAGCCATATCATCATAATTCCAGGATGGGTGACGCTTAACATTAGGTTTTTTTCCACCAGTTGTAATGATTTTCTTTCCTAATCCTTTATTATATGCTTCATATGATTTTTCCCATAGCCCTGGGTGTGATCCGCCAAACACAAAAATAACATCACTTATCTTAGGTGACATTGACTCGTTAATAAATATATCTTTTGTAATTTGGGAAATCTTGTCTGAATTTAGTTGCGGTACTTTAGGAAATTTTGGAATTCTTTTTTTCATTTTAATCATCCTTTTCCTAAATCAATAACCTATTTTAATAACTAAAAATGTACTTAAATGACTTTATGCATTTATATTAGGCATATTCTTTCGTATAACGTCCCGCGTATTTGCGAAGTAGCCGTTCCCGGAACATTTCAAGAATATTTTAAATTAGCCCCACGTTAAACAATATTATCTATTAAAC
>JADQBV010000079.1 GCA_016278415.1 Halanaerobiales bacterium | reverse complement strand
TTGGTGAAGAGGCTGCAGAGGAAAGTAGAGAAGAAGTAGCTCAGGCTTTAGAGGGTGCGGATATGGTTTTCGTTACTGCTGGAATGGGTGGTGGCACAGGAACAGGTGCGGCACCTATTGTAGCAGAAATTGCTAAGAATTTAGGTGCTTTAACGGTAGCTGTGGTTACAAAACCACTTACTGTTGAGGGACGTCAGAGAATGGATAAAGCGCAATCGGGTATAGAAAATTTAAAAAATAGTGTTGATACATTAATAGTAATACCCAATGATCGTTTATTAGAGGTAGCAGAAAAACAGACAAGCCTAATTGATGCATTTAAGATTGCTGATGATGTCTTGCGCCAAGGAGTACAGGGTATATCTGATTTAATAACGATTACTGGTATAATCAACCTTGACTTTGCAGATGTAAAGACTATTATGACTGATGCTGGTTCTGCACTTATGGGAATTGGTAGAGCTAAGGGTGATGACAGGGCTGCAGATGCAGCTAAATTAGCCATTGCTTCTCCATTATTGGAGGCTTCAATTGAGGGTGCTAAAGGTGTTTTACTCAATATAACAGGTGGAATGAATTTAGGTATTCATGAAGCAAATGAAGCAGCTAGAATAATACAAGAGGTAGCAGACCCTGAAGCCAATATTATCCTTGGAGCTGTAATTGATGAAAACTTTGAGGAAGAGGTTCAGGTTACAGTTATAGCTACTGGCTTTGACGCTAAACCACATAGAAATATAAAACATGAAGAAAAGGTAGAAGATGATTTTGATATTGAAAATTTTTCGGGAGATGATTTAGATATCCCTGCATTTTTGCGACGTCAAAAGGCTTAAATTATAAACTAAAATAAGAATACTTTTCTTACTTAATAACTATACATTACTTTTTTAAGATAAGGATTTTTCTCGATACCATTAAGGTGTCGAGTTTTTTGCTTTTATGGACTTTTGACAAAATAGTATAAAATTGTTATTCATAAATCAATATTCTCATCATATATTTTAAATAGATGGATTGAGTAGGTGCTGAAATGAAATGATTATCTATGCAGATGTAACATTTATAAATAATTTTTTAATGACACTTGCCATTATTTGGGCTGTTGCTAATATTATGGAAAGGGATTATAGATGGTTTAACTTATTATTGGCTGCTTTAGTTGCTAATATATACTTTTTCCTGGTATTAATTATTCAAAATATTGATATTAACAATTTTATAACTGTATTCTTACAAATTTTATTAAATATTACCGCAGCTATTGTAATCATAAGAATTGCATTTCCAAAAATAAAAAAAAGGAATCTGATTAAAGCAGTTTCTTATCTATACTTAATAACATTCATTACAATCGGTACTACATTATCGGTATTCTATGTTTATGGGGGTTCCCCTTTTGATGCAGGAATGCAAAAGATTATCATAGGAATGATAATCTTATTTTTAATAGGTAATTTCGGATGGAGATATTTCCAGAAATATAAGACTCCAGAAGAGTTTTACTTACCTGTTAAAATATATTACTTAGATATAGTAGTAAATATTATTGGATTGCTTGATACTGGTAATAGCCTTACAGACCCTTTTACAAAAGCCCCAGTAATTGTCGTAAATCTTGAGGATATTATTTCATTGTTTTCAGAAAAAATACAAGAAGAACTATGGTCTTGTGGTGAAGACTATATTAAAGCAATAGAAGTTTTTAATAGTCATGGTTTAGGACAAAGAATTCGAATTTTACCATTTTCAGATCTTGGGAAAGAAAATGGTATGATTCTGGGTTTTAGACCTGATTTTATTGAATTAGAGTATCAAGGTAGAATTCTAAAAGTAAAAAAATGTATTTTGGCTCTAAGCAGAAGGAGGCTAGATGTTGATAACGAGTACCAGGCTTTGATTCATCCGCAATTGATTAATAGTAATGAGATTTGAATTAGAACTTAAAGTTTTTGGAATATCCTTATTTAGTTGGTATAAAATGTCCGACAATTTTGCTATTACTTCATTCATAGAAAAGTCTAATTCCCAATTACTCTTTCAATTAAGAAGCAACAAAATCAAACTCGCTATCGCTCAAACAAGATTTTGTTAACCAGCTTCTTGCAATCAGTCCGTATTGGAGACTTTTCAAATTCCTTCAGGTTAATAGCAAAATGTCTAGGAATATTACCAACGAATATGGAATTATCGAATTTTTAATTACAGAAAGGGGCAAAATAAATGTTAAAGAAATCTGTATTATTTATAAAATTTAAGTTAGAATTTTACTGGATTAAGCTTTTACAAAAACTAGGTTTACATAGGTCTGCTATTTATTATCTAGGTAGCAGTGAAACTTTGCCTCCGCCATTAGAGGATGATGAAGAATATTATCTTTTGGATAAACTTGGCAAAGGTGATGATAGTGTAAAACAATTATTAATAGAACATAACTTACGTTTGGTTGTATATATTGCTAGAAAATTTAATAATACTGGTGTTGATATAGAAGATTTGGTTTCTATAGGTACTATAGGTTTAATTAAAGCAGTAAGAACTTTCGATGTATCAAAAAATATTAAACTTGCTACATATGCCTCCAGATGTATTGAAAATGAAATTCTAATGTATTTACGGAAAAACAATAAAAAAAGAAGTGAAATATCATTTGATGATCCATTAAATATAGATTGGGATGGTAATGAATTAAAACTATCTGATATTATGGGAACAGATGCAGATATTATATATAAAAACATAGAATCAGAAGTTGATCGTGACTTATTAAAAGATGCAATGAAATCCCTTTCTAGGCGTGAACGGCATATTCTTATATTACGATTTGGTCTAATAAAGTCTGGTAATACTAAAACTCAAAAAGATGTTGCTGATTTATTAGGTATTTCACAATCTTATATATCACGTTTGGAGAAAAGAATAATTAAAAAGTTAAAAAAAGAGGTAGCAAAAATGGTTTAAAAATAAACTTGACACTATAGGATTTTCCTTTTTCCGTTCCAGCCAATTATGTCTCTTTCGCTTGTCGTTTACTCCAGAGCACTTCTAATTTTGAGTAGCACTACGACGTCCTGTCTCCGTTTACTGTCAGGAAATTAACCTCCGTCGTAACCTGAATGCCCGATAATAAACTCATTGTAGATTCAGGAATGACCATATTCGATTAGGCCTCTGACTCTGGATAATTTCTAGAGTCGCTACAGAAATATAATTGGCTTACACTGAGTGGAATAAAGTTTCGGAACGTAGTGGAGAATTAATTAAATATCTGAACACATTTACTTAACAAGAAGGCATATATATGCTTTCTTGTTTTTTTAATTTAACCTCTCACATTAATCTTAATTTTAAGACAAGCCAATTTGTTCCATGTATAAATTCATACATGCTGGAAATAATGATAATGGAACATATTGGAGTTATTTACATCAATTATTTATATATAGAAATAGAAATATCTATCTTTGCGGGGGGAATATAAATGAGCAATAAGGTTGAAATTAGTGGTGTCAATACATCAGAGTTACCAGTATTAACTAATAAAGAGATGAGAGTATTATTTAAAGATATGCAGAGTGGAAATGAAAAGTCCCGTAATACAATAGTAAGCGGTAATCTACGACTAGTTTTAAGTGTGATTCAACGATTTAATAACCGAGGAGAAAATGTGGATGATCTTTTTCAAGTGGGTTGTATTGGATTGATGAAAGCAATTGATAATTTTGACCTTAGTAAGAATGTACGATTTTCCACCTATGCTGTACCAATGATTATTGGGGAGATAAGAAGATATTTACGTGATAACAATCCTATAAGGGTTAGTCGTTCTTTAAGAGATACGGCCTATAAGGCGCTTCAAATAAAAGAGAGTCTTAAAAATAAGAAATCAGTTGAACCGACTCTTACTGATGTGTCAAAGGAATTAGGAATTCCACGATCAGATATTATATTTGCCCTAGATGCGATTCAAGATCCCATTTCTCTTTTCGAACCTATTTATCATGATGGTGGAGATCCTATATTTGTAATGGATCAAATAAGTGATAAAAAATCTGAAGACGAGAGCTGGTTAGAAGGTATAGCTGTACGAGAGGCATTACGCAGACTTAATGAAAGAGAGAAGTTGATTTTATCATTCCGTTTTTATGAAGGGAAGACTCAAATGGAGGTTGCTGATGAGATAGGTATTTCTCAAGCCCAGGTATCTAGACTGGAAAAAGCAGCCTTGAAACGCCTTAAGCGCCATGTTAAGGAGGAAAAATAGTATGAAAAAATTGAGGATTCTACTAGGATTAATATTTATTACAATTGTATTGATGAGCATAAACGTAAATAGTGCTTTGGTATTGAATGATTCCAATGAGCTGATTAATGCATATAAGAACAATAGTCTTGTTAGATTACATGTTATTGCTAATAGTAATTCGCCAAGAGATCAAT
>JADQBV010000014.1 GCA_016278415.1 Halanaerobiales bacterium | reverse complement strand
TTCCAGATAGAGATTGTATTGAGTTTAAATCTGAAAAAAGGGATGTTATTCCTGCACCTATAAAGATTAGTAATAGCCATCCAAAAACCAATGCTGATATTCGATAGATTTCCTCACTGTCAATTATATTTTTATCCAGGGTAACAGGTAGAACTGCATTGTTTGGGTAATATATTTTTTTGATTTCTCTTTTGAAGAGTCGGTTTAATATTACAACACGTAAGACTTTTATACCACCTGAAGTTGAACCAACACAACCACCAATTAACATCAAGACAAGAAAAAGTTGGCGGGCAATTACTGGGAAAAATGGTGAGCCGATATATTCAGTACCAAATCCAGTAGTAGTGATAACTGAGACTACTTGAAATAATGTAGTACGAAATTTACTTTCAAAATTCATTAATAAATTATTATCAGATAAATATTTACCTAGAAGAATTAGTATAGTAAATGATAGAATTAACTTAAAGAAGGTTTTTACTTCAGTGTTTTTAAAAGGTGCTTTGAAATCACCTGTAAGGACTTTATAATGTATTAAAAAATTTATACCACCAAGTATCATAAAGAATATAATGATATATTCTATCTGACGGAAATAAGGGTGCCCATTTATTGCGTATTGCCCGATACTATTATCATAATTGGAAAAACCTCCAGTTGAAAGACTTGTAAAACTATGGATAACAGCATCAAAAAAGGGCATTTTAAAAAGAATCAGAAGTATTATTTCCAGGCTTGTAAAGAGGATATAAATTCCCCATAATATTTTTATTGTTTTAAATATATTAGGTACTGGTCTTGAGGTATTAATCTTATGACTTTCAGCTGAGAATAATTGCCAAAGGTTGCCTCCAAATCGAGTACTAATTAAAAGGAAAAAAGTTAGTATTCCCAATCCACCTAACCACTGCATCATTGAACGCCAGAAGATAAGTGACTTTGGCATGAATTCAAGTCCTTGAAGAACGGTAATGCCTGTTGTTGTAAAGCCGCTGACCGACTCGAATAAGGCATCAAGAAAAGAAATATTCAATCCAATAGCTAAGGGTATTGCCCCTATAATAGAAGAGATGATCCAGCAAAAACTAACTGCAATCATACTTGTGATTATATCTAGTTTAAACTTGTTATTTTTAAATATAAATCTAATTATAGTTCCTGTTAAGACTGATATTAATGCCGGTAAAAGAAATGATCTGTAAATTAGGTCGCCTTCTTTTAAGAAATAAGACATAATTAAGGGTATAATTAATATTAAACCGAGAACTATTAATAAATATGATGTAATACTAGTTATAGTATATAATTTCCTAAAATAATTCTGGTTTTTCACATTATTCACCTCTATTTAAATTATTGGATATTACTTAAAAATATCCTGCATATTAATTTATCTATATATTTTCAAGAACATTCTATCTAAATCTTGTCTGTGCTTTAGGGGGTGGAGTTCACTACTTATTTCTATGATAAAGTTAGAAGATGTTAAATTGTTTGAGAAACTTTTATTTTTATCACTGTCATGGTACAATTATATAAGAATTATTTTAAAAATTCATTATAAAAAGAGGATATTTATACGAGTTGTTGAATATATGTTAAAATGATAAATGTAAACTAAGAGGGCTTTGGGAAATAAGGATTAAGTATAGAGTATAGAGCAGAATAAAGATTGGGGGATCATAAATGGATTTAATTAAAAAATCAATGAAATTAAGTAATGTCTGTTATGATATAAGAGGACCTGTCCTTGATGAGGCCGTACGCCTTGAAGAAGAGGGATATAATATTTTCAAATTAAATATTGGTAATCCAGCACCATTTGGTTTGGAGGCACCTGATGAGATTATACATGATGTTATGTATAATTTGAAAAATTCTCAAGGATATTGTGATTCAAAGGGAATATTCCCAGCTAGGAAAGCAGTAATGCAGTACTATCAAAACAAAGGTATTCTGGATATAGATATAGATGATATTTATATTGGAAATGGCGTTAGTGAGTTAATAGTTATGGCTATGCAGGGACTATTGAATGATTGTGATGAAATACTGATACCTGCCCCTGATTATCCATTATGGACAGCTGCTGTTAATCTATCAGGAGGGACACCGGTCCACTATCTTTGTGATGAACAATCAAAGTGGTACCCTGATATTGAAGATATGAGGAAAAAAATAAATGATAAGACTAAGGGAATAGTTATTATAAATCCTAATAACCCCACTGGGGCTAATTACCCTAAAGAAGTATTAGATGATATTGTTAAATTGGCTCGTGAAAATAACTTGATTATTTTCTCAGATGAAATATATGATAAGATAACCTATGATGAGGTGGAACATATCTCTATTGCTACCATGACAGACGATGTTTTGGTAGTAACAATGGGAGGGTTATCCAAGTCACATCGTGTAGCTGGTTTTAGGGCTGGATGGATGATGTTAAGTGGGAAAAAATATAATGCTCAGGGATATATAGAGGGATTAAATATGCTGGCTTCGATGAGGCTATGTAGTAATGTCCCTTCACAGTATGCAATACAAACATCACTTGGTGGTTATCAGAGTATTAAAGACTTAGTATTATCTGGTGGCAGATTAAAAGAGCAGCGAGATCTTGCACATAAATTACTAACTGATATCCCAGGGATATCTTGCGTAAAACCTGAGGCTGCATTATACCTTTTTCCAAAGATCGATGTGAAGAAATTTAATATAAAAGATGATGAAAAGTTTATACTTGACTTATTAATTCAGGAGAAAGTCTTACTGGTACAGGGAACTGGATTTAACTGGCCTGAGCCTGATCATTTTCGAGTGGTATTCTTACCAGCAGTAGAAGACCTTGAGGTTGCTATTGCTAGGATAAAGAAATTTTTAGAAACATATTCTCAATAATTATGAGGCCTTATACCAACTGGTATGAGGCTTTTTTCATAAATAGGGGAGGGGTAATTAAAAATGAATAAAAAGCTAATGAAACAAATCGAATTTATAAGGGAAATTGATAAGGTGAAGGAAATTTTTCGTCACACCAAGTTATTTAATGGGTCAAGGACTGAAAATGATGCAGAACATTCCTGGCACTTAGCAATTATGGCTATAGTATTAGCAGAACATGCTAATGAGCCTGTAGATATAAGTAGGGTTGTTAAAATGGTATTAATTCATGATATTGTGGAAATTGATGCTGGTGATTACATAGTTTACACTGACAAGAAGTCGGAAAAAGAGGAGAAAGAAAGAAAAGCTTCTAAACGTATTTTTGGTATTTTACCCGATGAACAAAGAAAAGAGTTTATTAGCTTGTGGAGTGAATTTGAGAAGCGGGAGACAGCTGAAGCTAAATTTGCTGCTGCCATTGATAGGCTTGAGCCCTTAATGCAAAATTATTATAATGAGGGGGATACATGGCTAAAATACGATATAAAATTTGAACAAATTATTAATGGTAATAAGCATATGGAAGAGGGTTCAAGTGTCTTATGGGAACTTGCTAGGAAAATGATTGAAGAATGTAGGGAGAAAGGCTTAATTAATGATTGAGATTAATAAAAAAGTATAGATATACTTGAAACAAAAGATTGAGAAATAGTATAACCTTTAAATGGTAAAGCATATACGAAAAGATATGTTCTATATGAAGGAGTTATGTGAAATTGCACACTGGTGAAAATTTTAGTTAAATTCTATATAGGAAATGAGGTAGAAAGAATGAAAAAAGTTTGTATTTACACTGTAGTATTATTATTTTTATGGTTTTCTCTTGATATGACGGGATTTTCCATAGGAAATATTAAGCTTGTAGAAGCAGCATGGAATAGTATTGATGGAGTATGGTGGTTAATATATTTATCATTATCTATTCTTTTTATAGTTAAAGAAAAAATAGGCAAGTACTTACTCTCTATATTTGTTTTCTTATGGGCAGTTATTCAATTTTATAGTCATTGGTATTATACTTTATTTGGCGCTTCCGAAAAAACAATATATTCATATAATAATTTTTTTAAAGAAACTTATCATATTATACCTTCTTCCAAGGAAATATTAATTCCAGATTTTTATCATATTGTATTGCATATTCTAATTTTAACAACTTTATTTAGTTTGCTTTTATTTATAATTAAAAAAATAAATAAGCATAAATTCGTTATTAGAATATAAATATCATTATTCTAGAGTCCGTGTGCAACATCACATAACAAAATATTTCCCGATATCCAAACAAAGAACACCGATATATCAAGGAGTATAAAGACATCATTGCCAAAAATCCTGCCCTAATCCTGCACTGAGAAGATACTACCGACAGCTCTGGAAATATCTTGGCCAGCTTTTATGAAATCTTCCTCTAGGAAGTGGGAATAAGTGTCTGCAGTAATCACATAAGAGGAGTGTCCTAAAATTTTCTGTAGTGCCTTAATATTTTTAT